>CALUUU010000017.1 GCA_944324035.1 Candidatus Gastranaerophilales bacterium | reverse complement strand
AAATAAAGAGAAAGAAATGAACATAAACGCTACTTTTGCATTAAAAAGGTACCGATAAGATAAATTATGTAACTAATTGCTTGACATGTACAGTTCAGGATGACAAAAATATGGGTTTGCTTTGTCAAACAAGTTCAGAGCCTGCCCTGAATTTATTTCAGGGATGACAATTCTAGCCTTTTTTAGTGTAATCTGCAATATAAAGCACAAATAAAACAAATAGTTGTTCAAAGTTTTCTAAACTTTTTCTTTTATTATTTATTATATAAATAATTATAATAATAAATTAATCATCATCATAAGAAGCAATTATTTGTAGAAAACTCCGGAAAGTTTGATTATGATTGAATTTTTAGTTTGAAAATTTTGTAGAAAACATTGTAAGAAATTTATATTTATGTACAAAACTTCCATCAAAAAAAATAATCCTGTAGAAAACTCATGAGTTTTCTACAAAAACAGCACAAGTTTTCTACAGAAGAAAAAGGAGTTTTCTATGCCAAGTTTATTCGGGGTTTTCCTGTGATGTTTATTAGAATTTCTATAACTTTGGGCATTTGGCATTTAAAAGAATAATTTCCGCCCGAAAGAGAACATTTTTTGCAGTCACACTTTATGGAATAGCATTCAAGAGCTTGTTCTGTCCAGCTTTTTGTAATAGATGCAGATATATCCCCGTTTGTATTAGGTGAATATTTGTTTGTTGAAGCAGAAATCCCGACCATTTTATCCCCCAAACTTATACCTAACCCACTATCATTTTAATTGGTCAAAGTAAATTTTTAATCCTTTATTTGGATGAATTTTTCTGTTATAAATTTTTTATGGAAAAGATGAAATATACAGAACTTTTAGCACCGGCAAAAGATAAAGATACCGCAATAGCAGCAATAAACAGCGGGGCTGATGCTGTTTATATAGGCGCGCCTGCTTTTGGGGCAAGAGCTTCTGCAGGAAACAGTATTGATGATATAAAAGAAATTGTAGAATTTGCGCATATCTTTAATGTGAAAGTTCACGTTACTATAAACACAATTTTAAAAGATGATGAACTTCCGCTTGCGGTAGAATTAATCCGAAAGCTTTACGATATCGGGGTTGACGCTATTATTGTTCAGGATATGGGGATTGTTAACCTTGCTGCCGAAAACAAGCTTCCCCCAATAGTTTTGCACGCAAGTACGCAATGTAACAACAGAACCTTAGAAAAAGTAAAATTTTTTGAAGATATCGGTTTTTCACGTGTGATTTTGGCAAGAGAACTTTCTATTGAACAGATAAAAAATATTTGTGAAAACACAAATGTGGAGATAGAAACATTTGTTCACGGAGCGCTATGTGTAAGCTACAGCGGGCAGTGTTATATGAGCTGTTTTATTGGCGGCCGCTCTGCAAATAGGGGAGAATGCGCCCAGCCTTGCAGAAAGAAATATACTCTTGTTGACGACAAAGGTAACATATTGGCAAAAGACAAACATCTGCTTTCCTTAAAAGATTTTAATGCTTCTCATCATTTGTCAGAACTTGTGAATGCAGGTGTAAAATCTTTTAAAATAGAAGGACGCTTGAAAGATTTAAATTATGTAACAAATGTTACGGCATATTATCGCCAAAAGCTTGATGAAATATCTAAAAAGACTTCCTCCGGCAAGATATTTTTTGATTTTACACCTGATGTAAAAAAGAGTTTTAACCGCGGATTTACAACATACTTTCTTGAAAAAAGAGAAAAGTGTTTTAATTTCAATTCTCCAAAAATGAGGGGAGAAAAAGTCGGCAGAATTTTAAAATCTTCACCAGGCTGGTTTGAATTGGAAAAAAATACTCTTAGTCTGAATGCACAAGACGGAATATGTTATTTTGAAAATGATGAATTAAAAGGATGTCTTGTAAATAAAGTTCAAAACGGAAAAGTATTTTTAAATAAAAAAATAACAGTTCCTGAAGGCAGTATAATTTTTAGAAACTATGATGCAGAATTTGATAAGGTATTATCTAATTCCAAAATTAAAAGGCGTATAGGTGTAAGTTTTGAATACTCAAACGCTAATTTAACTGCGACAGACGAAGATGGAAATAAAGTTACTGCCGCTCTTACATCAACAGAGGCTGCAAAAAATCCTGAAAAAATGAAAGAAAATTTTATAAGCCAGCTCAAAAAATCCGGTGAAAGTCTGTTTTATACAGAAGGTGTAAATATAAACGGAGAACTTCCGTTTATGCCGGTTTCCGAAATAAATAGTTTAAGACGAACACTGTTTGAACAATTAATAGCCGAACGGCTAAAAAATTATAAAAGAGAGTTTCAAAAACCTCTGAAATATGCAAAATATATCAGTCAGAGTGCGGATTACAGGGCAAATATTTATAATAAAGAAGCCGAAAAGTTTTACGAAAAATGCGGCTGTGAAGTTGAGGAGCCTGCATTTGAGGCTTTGGATAATAAAACCGGCAAAGAGCTGATGCGGACAAAACACTGTTTGAAATACGCTTTTGATCTTTGTAAGTGTCCTAAAACACTTTACCTGATTGATGATAAAGGCAAGAGGTATAAGCTCAAATTTGACTGTAAAAATTGTGAAATGGTTGTGCTGTCACCATCTTAGATTTAAATATTAAGTGATGTTACAACATTGCGAAAATATTTGTCTTTTTTTCTTGTACAAAATAAAATGTAATTGGGAAATTTTGAGGGATTATTAAAGATGACAAATGAAGCGCTTAAAGAGAGGACTTTAACACCACAAGAGGTTAGAGCAATTTTAAACACAGATAATAAGGAAATAGTTGAACTTTGTAAAAAAGCATCTATTTTGCCTAGGAAAAACAGCCGCGGAATGACTTATTTTTCCTATGAAGAAGTAAAGAATTTGAGAAAGGTTCAGGCAATGAAAAACAAGGTCACTAATCCTGTTGCTGTTCAAAATGAAACTGCTGCTATGCCTGCTATGAAGAGTATACTTTCTTCTTTGAAAAATATGGAAAATACTTTGAGTGAAAAAATTGCTCAGGTTATTGACGAAAAATTAGAAGGTATGGATGAAGTTGTAGTAGAATTAATTCGCTGCAAAACTGATAACGAAACCTTAAGACAAAAAATTGTAGACTTAAATAAAGAAGTTTACCAGTTGAAAAACAGATTAAACAGTTACAAATCTGTTGGTTTAGGTTTGTATGTAAAAAAAGAATCACATGTGTGGGAATAAGTAAGGAAAAATAACGAATGGCTACAAAAGAAAAAGAAACCGAAACTGTTTCTGGTGCTGATGAAAGAAGCAAAGCTCTAAAATTAGCAATAGAAAAAATAGAAAAAGATTTTGGTAAAGGTGCAATAATGAAGCTCGGAGATAAGGCAACGGTAAACGTTGATGCAATCCCGACAGGTTCGTTGGCGCTGGATGTAGCCTTGGGTATCGGCGGAGTTCCCCGCGGACGTATTATTGAAATTTACGGCCCTGAAAGTTCCGGTAAAACAACACTCGCTCAGCATATAGTTGCAGAATGCCAAAAAAGAGGCGGTATTGCGGCTTTTGTTGATGCAGAACACGCACTTGATCCGGAATATGCAAGAAATCTCGGTGTACAGGTAGATGATTTATTAATTTCCCAGCCAGATACCGGTGAACAGGCGCTTGATATAACAGAAGAACTTGTCCGTTCCGGTGCTGTTGATGTTGTTGTTGTGGATTCCGTTGCAGCTCTTGTTCCAAAAGCAGAAATTGAAGGTTCAATGGAAGACCAGCAAATGGGTCTTCAAGCGCGTTTGATGAGCAAAGCTTTGAGAAAATTAACCGGTATTATCGGAAAAACCAATACAACAGTTATTTTTATTAACCAGTTAAGAATGAAAATAGGTGTTATGTACGGCAACCCTGAAACAACAACCGGCGGTAATGCTCTTAAATATTATGCAAGTGTCCGCCTGGAAATAAAACGTGTTGACGGGGTAAAAGGTGAGGACGGAGATATCGGAAACCACGTAAGAGTGAGAGTTTTGAAAAACAAAGTTGCCCCTCCTTTCAGAACGGCTGAATTTGATATAATCTTCGGCAAAGGTATTTGTAAAGTCGGTAATATTCTTGATGTTGCCGTAAATCTCGGTATAGTAAACAAAGCCGGTTCCTGGTTCAGCTTTAAAGAAGAAAAATTAGGCCAGGGCCGCGATAAAGCAAGAGATTTCTTAACAGAAAACCCTGATATTTTGGCAGAAGTAGAAACTCTTGTAAGAGAAAAATTGGCTGAATAAGTATATTGTTAAGATATATAAACAGAATATTTATGGCTGAAATTCAGTAATATTAAGAAATTTTTGAAAAGGAACATGTTTTTTTGCATTGTACTAGCAACAAAAAACATGTTTCTTTTTAAGATAATCATATAAAAATGTATAATTAGGAGGTAAAATTCTATGCAGGTTAACGCAATCCAGAGTAATTTAGGATTTACAGGAAGATTTCAAAGAAGTAACAAAAATATTGAAGATGCAAAAATAGTAAATGAAGACAAATCAAGAAACCCTTATAATAACAATGTTTCAAACAGAGCAATGAGAAATGCGGCAAAAGCTGCAGTTGTGGGTTTATTTATGGTTCCTATGGGTGCTCCTTTGATGACAAGCTGTGATACGGAATCTTTTGCAGAAGCATATGCAAATGCAGAGGCAACAGCAAAGGATAGCTGCGGATGTCATTATGTTAACGATAAAGATACATTGATTTTTGTAATTCCGGGGAAAGACAGTATAGTTCACGATACAATTACACAAATTATTGAAAACAGAGATACCGTTTATATTAAAAAATGTTTTGATTCTCCGGTAATTGATGCATTAAGAGATTTCTTTGAAGCAACAGATATTGATTTGGGTGACGAGAGAATTCCTCTTACAATATCCTGGATTGATGAACAGAATGTTCCTTCACGTCCGAAACAGGTATTTGACGGAAGAGCTTCAAGTTATGATGAATTAAATTATATTTCACAAAGAACTCCTTGGAATGATGAAACCGGTTCATTTGTAATCGGCCAGGGTGATACTTATGAAAATATCCGCTATTCACTGACAAGTGACGGCAAATTAATGATGTCGCGCTTTGTACCTAGAAACCCTTATGTAAAACCTCAATCCAGAGGAGAATGGATATATTCAAACAGTGCAGTTTATGATATTAACACAGGTGAAAAGATTGTTAACAGATATACAGTTAATAATGACGGGTCTGAAGATTATGCAGGTTCATTCCAGCCTGGTGATATGCCTAATACCATAAAAGTTACAAACCCATACGGAACAGATTGGAGATATTCAAACGTAAAAGTTGTAACAGGCAAAGCTCCTGATTGCGATGAATAAATAGAATAATAACATAAACAAATACAGCTCCTTTTTTAGGGGCTGTTTTTGTTTTAAGTTTGTAAATCAATATAATTAAGATTGTTTCTTTTTGATTGATTTTATAATACAATTAAAAAAAAAGGGAGTAAGGATATGAAATTTGTTATTAAAAAAGAGGATTTATATAACGGGATTAAAATTGTAGAAAGAGCAACGAGTGTTCGTGCATTACAGCCTGTTTTATTGAACATCTTAATAGAAACCACCGGTACGAATTCACTAAAACTGGTTGCAACAGATTTAGATTTGACTGTTATAGCAGAAGTAGATGCCCAGGTAGAAGAAGAAGGCAAAATAACCCTTCCTTCTAAAACTTTAAATGAAATTGTTTCAAAGTTGGGTAATAAACTTATAACATTTGAAAAGGCACAGGATTCTTCAATAGTAAACATTACCTGCCAAAATTCAAAATTTGATATTATTGGAATTTCTGCGAATGAATTTCCTCCGGAAGTTTATAATGTTGAATTGAATGAAGAAGAAAGTTTTGAGATTGAAGTTAAACCGTTAACCAAAGCTGTTCGCCAGGCCGGTTTTGCAGCAGCAAGTTATGAAACAAGCAATCTGCTGTCCGGTATTGTTTGTGATATTTCAGGCCAGACGCTTGAAATAGCATCAACAGACGGAAACAGGCTTGCAAGAGTAAGAGAAGTTATTAAAAATCAGGATAACAAAGCCCGTCAGTTGATTATTCCATCCAGAACACTGAATGAATTTATAAAAATGAGTTCATTTATAGAAGAAGACAGTGTAAAAATTTACACTGAAAAAACAAAAATGATAATCAAATCTGAAAAAACAACAACCATATCAAGATTGTTGGAAGGCCAGTTCCCGAAATATAATCAGCTTATACCGTCAGAGAGCCCGAAAACGGCAACGGTTAATGTTTCTGAAATGATTTCGGCGCTTGAACGTGTATCAATTATGGTTAACGAAAAGACAAGTATTGTAAAAATGGAATTTTCTGAAAACCAATTGAAACTAACAGCTGATACTCCTGATTCAGGTAAGTCAGAAGAAGAAATGGCAATCAATTATACAGGAGAAGAGCTTGTTATTGCATTCAATTACAAGTATGTTCTTGAAGCATTGAAAAATATTGACTGCGAAGAAGTTAATATTGGCTTAAATACAAGTCTTTCAGCAACAGTATTCAGACCGAATTGCGAAGAAGATTTTGTCTGCCTGATAATGCCGGTTCAAATAAGACAATAATAAAAGATTGTAACAAATATTTAACAAACCTTCCGAAAGTTTAAAGTTCGGGAGGTTTGTTGTCGTATAGAAAATTGTTAAGGTTAGAATATTTATAAGGAGCAAAAATGTTTTATACAATGTGGCCCGGAGCCTATAGTTTTAAAGAAGAAATAGGATTGTTTTTAGATTTTTTTAAAAAACAATTAAAATTTTTGATAGAAGAGATTGAAAAAACAGAAGAAGCTATTGAGAAAAAAGCATTCTAGCTGTTTGATTAGGATATGAAAAAGATACTCTTAAGAGAAAAAATTTAATGACCGGTTTTTCCGGTCATTTTGTTTCTGGTTTTTATTCAAAAATTAAAAAACCTGCTTATTAATAAGCAGGCTCAATCTTCTTATGTCAATCCTAAAACCTTTTTATACCAGGAGAAAGTTTCTAACTCCAAACCGTTAAAAGTTGTTTTCATGCATTGTTTTTTCAAATACTTTTCAAATTCGTCATTAAATTTTGATTTTACTTTCTTTGGACTGGTTGCCTTTGTTAATGTTTTCATAATCTACCCCTTTTCTGCAAACTTGACTTCTAATAAACACACCATTTGAATTTTTTATATTATAACGTATTACCTATATTTTGCCTATTACCAAAAAGAATTAATTTTGTTTGTCTTTTATAATTCCAAAGTCTGTGTTAAAATTTTATTATGCTATTAATTGGGGAAAATATTCATATAATATCAAAATCCGTAAGGGCTGCCCTTGAAAACCGGGATAGAGTTTTTATTGAAAACCTTATTTCACAGCAGACTGATATGGATTATGTTGATTTAAATATAGGCCCTGCAAGAGGAAAACTCGACGGGGTTATGCCTTGGCTTGTCGATATTGTACAAAGTACCACAGATAAAGGGATATCTTTTGATACCTCAAACTTTTCACAGATAAAAGAAGGGTTCAGAGTTTGTAAAAATAAATCGAAAGTTTTTATAAACAGTACTTCACGCGATGAAGAGAAATTAGAACTCTTAACCGGTTTAGCAGCCGAAAACAACTGTAATCTTATTGCACTTACGATGAGTAAAGAAACAGGTATTCCAAAAACTTCTGACGGGAGGCTGGAGCTTGCTTTTGAAATATATGAAAAATGTATTGAAAAAGGAATTAACAGCGAAAATTTATACTTTGATCCGCTTGTTTTGCCGGTAAGTGTTGAGCAGGGGCAGGCGCTGGAAGTATTTAATACAATAAAAATGATAAAAGAAAGTTTTGACCCTCCGGTAAAAACTGTCGTCGGCTTATCGAATATTTCAAACGGATGCCCGCAGGAGCTTAGACCGGTGATAAACAGGGTTTTTGCTGTTATGGCATACGGGGCGGGATTAGATGCTGCTATTGTTGATGCAAAAGACAGAGAGTTAGTGAGAATTTTCAGGATGCTTGATTGCGGCAGGCCAAATTCAAATATTGATGAACTTTATATAAATATCGCCCGTATGATAGAGAGCTTTTCCGGGTTAGATGATGTAAAATATAATAAAGATGATTTGGAACAGAGCAAAATTATCAAAATATCAGAAATTCTGCTTGGCAAATCTGTTTATTCGCACAGCTTTACACAAGTTTAATTTTTTGATATATTATTATTGTTAAATAAGGAGTAAAGATATTAATAAGCATATTGTAACAACGGCATTTATAGCATCTCTTTTATTTACTCTTCCTGCATATTCCGCAATGAGTCCGGAAGCAAGTGCGCTTTATCAGGAAGCCTGCAGTCTTGAATATCAGCATAACTATCCGCAGGCTGTAGAAAAAGTTCTTGCGGCAATAAAGCTTTCACCGGATGACGCTATGCTTTATACAAAACTTGCAGGACTTTATACCGATATGGATAAATATGATGACGCTGTTCAAACTTATGCAAAAGTTATTGAATTGCGTCCGAACGATGCATTTGTATACATAAGCCTCGGAAGTATTTATGAAACACAGGAAAAATATACAGAAGCGCTCGGTGCTTACGAAAATGCTTTAAAAATATTTCCGGAATACAAATATAATTACTTGAATATTGCAAATGTACAATATCAAATGAAAAATTATAAAGAGGCAATTGAAAATTATAACACATTCTTAAATACATATGCCCAGCACTGGGAAGCCCGTAAAAGTCTGGCAAATGCTTATCTTGCAGATGACAAACCGGATAAAGCGGCAGAAGAATTTGAAAATCTGTACACAAACAATAATTCACACTTTGATGATTATGCAAATTACGGGATAGCTCTTTTCGAAACACAAAAATATGAAAAGGCCGTAGAATTTTTGGAAAAAGCAATAGCAAAAGATTCTGAAAATATGACCGCAAAAGTTTGTCTTGCATTGTCTTATCAGGCTCTTGATAAGAATGACATGGCTCTTGCACAATATGAAGCAATATTTAAAGAAAATCCTAACCTTACATCTTTAAAATTTGATTACGCAAACCTTCTTGCGGATATGTCAAAGGATGCAGAGGCAATTACGGAATATAAAACATATGCAGCAGCTTATCCTGACGATACAAGAGTTTATAAGAATATGGGTATAGTATACCAGCGTATGAAAGATTATGATAATGCTATTTTGAGTTATGAAAAAGCCCTTGCTATGGGTGTTGAGGATATTGATATCCAAAAATCTGCTGCAGCCTGCTATCATTATAAAAAGGATTACGTAAACGCAATAAAATACTACGATGAAATGCTTATGAAAGATCCGCAGGATATAGATACTTTGACAAACAAAGCAATCGCCCTGCATGCTATGGATAAATACGATGAAGCAATCAAATTATATGAAGAAATTTTGGCAGAAAGAAACAGCGAGATAATTCAAAATAATCTTACAGATGCTTTGGTTTCCCAGGGACAGGTTGAACTTAACAAACAGAATTACTCGGATGCAACAGATATATTTATTAAAGCAATTGCAAGAGGAACAAAAGACAGTGCCGCTTATATCGGACTTGCACGTGCATACCGTGCTTGTAAAATCAATGATAAAGCTTCTGAATATTATGAAAAAGCAATTGCCATGAACCCTGATAATACCCAGTACAGTAATGAATTTGCGGAATTTATCTCGGAAATTAATTCAGTAAATGAAAATAAAACATCCGAAACCGGAGAAATTCAGGAAATTACATTAACCGACCCTGCAGCAGTTACAAAAGCTGCTGATAATGCAGCAAAAACAAAAGAATTAATAGCTCTTGGGGATGAACATTACAAGGCAAAATTGTATGATGATTCCATCAAGAATTATAAAGAAGCTCTTGCGCTTAACCCATCGGATGAAGTTACACTTTTAAAAGTAGGTAATGTATACAAACTAAAAAATGATGAAAAAAATGCAATAGAGTTTTATAAGAAAGCTATATTTGTAAATCCTGAATATGCTGACGGCTGGTTTAATCTCGGGCTTGTATACGCAAACGAAAAAGATGTAACCGAAAGCAAAAAATGTTTTGAAAAAGCAATTAGCCTGAACAAGGAATATGCATATGCATATTATGCACTTGCTGTAGCATATGAAACAGAGAAAAATGACACGGAAGCCATTAAAAATTATGAGCTTTTCTTAAAATATAATAAAGACAAATCTGCTGTTGAAGCTGTAGAAAATAGAATTAAGAGTTTGAAGAAATAATGAAAAAGTATATTTTATTGTTCTTGTCATTAATACTTTTGTTTTCTGCAACAGCTTGTACCCCGAAAGCAAGCATATTATTTAATCAGCGTCCCATAACAAAAGAGAATGTTATGGATTATTCCAGTACATTTGAGCGCGGAAGCAGAATTTACTATTTGATATTGATGCCGGAATTTCAGCATTCGAGATTTTTGAATATTCAAATAATAAAAAAAGGTGATGCCCAATATTTGGGTTATGAGCTTTTTATGACAAGGAATATCAGATTAAAAGATGAAGAGGATAAATATTATACGGATTATATGGTAATAAACCAGGCCGGAGCATATATAATGAAGGTGTATTCAAAAGATAAACCTACAAAGGTTTTGACTCAGGCAGAATTTTATGTTAGATAGATTTTGAAGTTTCTTTTGGCATCTGGATTGTAAATCTGATTTTATTATTATTTTTAATTTCTGCTTTTATGGTGCCTTTGTGTGCTTCAATAATTCTTTTTGCTACATATAACCCCAGGCCTGAATTAACGCATTTTGATTTATCTGCAAAAGACACAAACTTTTCAAAGATATCATTTATATTTTGCGGCGGAATATGTTTCAAGGTATTTTCTACAGCTATTTGAAGATTGAATTTATTTTCACTTAAAAATACTTCTATAATGGAATTTCGCGGTGCATGTTCAATTGCATTGGAAAAAAGATTGTGTAAAACTCTTTTAATCTCTATATAATCAATGCATACAGTATAATGTTTTGCAGTATTTTTAAAAACAAATAACTGCTTTTTATCAGCAGCAAGGTATTTCATTTCTGCAACACTTTCGGTAATTAAAGAATTCAATGAAAAATAATCTTTATTTAAAGATACATTATTAGTTTCAAATTTATATTTATAAAGAATATTATCCACTAAGTTTTTCATATATTTAGCAGCCTGTAATAAATCGGTTATAATTTCATTATTTTCTATATCTTTTTGGGTAGGAATTTTTTGCAGAAGCAGTTCTAATGCCGTAATTTCGGCATTAACCGGTGATTTTAAATCATGCGCAACCATAGCAATAAAAGATTCTTTTGTACTGTTCATTGCAAGCTGCAGTTTTCTTGATTTTAAAATATTAAAAACCTGAGAGCGTACAACATTAACATCAAAAGGTTTTTCTATATAAGCACAAGAGCCGAGGTCATAGCCTGTAATTTTGTTTTCGGGATCTGATAATGCTGAAATAAAAATAACAGGAGTATCTTTATTAAATTCGGATTCTTTTATTTTTTGTGCAAGATCAAATCCTGAAATATCCGGCATCATTACATCAAGAAGAAATAAATCAAACTTTTCTTTCATTAAAGCGTCAAGAGCATTTTGTGGCTTTTGGAAAGTGGAAATATTTAACCCGGAAGATGCAAAAGTTTCGACAAGCAGCTCTATATTCATCGGGTTATCATCGACAATCATTATCTTTAACCCTTTCATCCAACTGTATCCTTCACAGGTATATTTATCTTCTGTAGATTTCTGCTGTTTCTTTTGAAAAAATTCTCTAATAATTTTTATATCAAATGGAAAAGGTATAACATTTTTTACACCATAATAATTTGCCTGTAAAATATTCTTTCTGGAGATGTCGCTGGATGTAAGCCAAAATTCGGTGTTTGGAAACTTTTGCCTGAGTTGTTTAAGCGGATTTAAGTCTTTAAAGTTGGTTTTTATTATGCAGAGTTTTTTAGATGATAAATCTTTTGTTGAAGAGAGATTTTTTATATCTTCCACAAATGCAACATTTGGGTTAATCGTATTATCTAAATATTTTTGCATATGATAATTGTATTGATAAAAATAATATATACAATTACTCTGTTAGGTATATTTTAATTTGTTTCTTTGAGAATATTAATTATGCGTTCAACTTCTGTTTTTAAATTATCCAGTTCTTTATCAATA
Organism: Candidatus Gastranaerophilales bacterium; assembly: GCA_944324035.1. Lineage (GTDB taxonomy): Bacteria > Cyanobacteriota > Vampirovibrionia > Gastranaerophilales > Gastranaerophilaceae > UBA1221. The sequence goes on along the minus strand of CALUUU010000017.1, from coordinate 7,994 downwards.
CTGTTTGAACTGTAAATTGCACCGGAACCGGTATACGCAAGATAAGGCTTATATTTTTCGGCTTCTGTTCTTAAATTAGAAACACTTTGAGCCTGGGCGCTTAGTTCTAATATTTTTTCATAAGAAATGTAGCTGCTTTCGGGTGCGTTGGCGTATTTTTCCCTGAAATATTCCGCGTTTTTACTAAAATAATATACTCTTGCAGCGAAACGCTGGACATTTTCTCCGGAATCTATTGAGTCGTAAATTTGTTCAAGCATTTCAATAAACTCCTGCAAATCGCTTACATAAGGAGAAAGTTTGTCTTGTTTAAGTATTATGTTTACAAATGCCGGATTGTCACGCGGTACTGGTTTTACTTCATTTACAGAGTTGAATTCTTTTGTTTTATCAAAAATAGGTGTAGATACAGATGTTTCAGATGGTTTGTATTCTTTTGTTAAATCAGGCAGAGTTCCAACGTAACCTTTTGACGTGTCAACGTTATCGGCCTGTTTTGAGAAAAAAGCGCCGTAACAGTTCAAGGGGGCTGAAACTAGTATTAAAAGTATTATGCATAACTTTTTCATACCTTGATTATAATGTTTTAGACAAAAAAATCATCGTTTAAGTAAATTATTTTATTAAGAATTGTTAATAAATATTGTATATATTGAATTTCGGGTAAATTTTGACCGTTATTATAAATGAGGCTATTTGTATGAGTATAGTAATTGATACCGACTTAACCACCCTAATGTCCAAATTAAATATTTCTGCGGCTAAAATGCAGCAGGAATATGCGCTTATGACTATTGAAGAGATAGTTGAGGCAGAAGCAGAAGCCGGCAATCAGGCCGCTGTAAAATATGCCACGGAACTGTTTCAATCTCCTGATATGCTTGTAAAAATATTTAAACTTGCGGATCCGGAAAATAAACTTGAAATAATGAGCGAAATGTCGGAAGATCAATTGCAAAGTTTTTTGCCTCTTATGGAAGAAGAAGATATAAATGAGGGGTTGAAATTTTTTACCCAGAACAAGCTATTGAAAATGCTGGAAGAAATTCCGCCGGAGCAGCTTGTAGATACTGTTTTTGAAATGTTTTCACAGGAAGAGGTTGTCAGATTTCTTCCGGAAGATCAGCTTGACAAATTTTTAACAGACACAGATATAGAAAAGAACAAAGTTTTAAACCACCTGCCTTCCATACCGCAGGAATACCTGATGCAGATGTATGAGAGTGTAACCGGTCAGACTGGTGAAAAAATGAATTCTGACCAAATTATTGATAAACTTTCTGACCTTAATCCTTTGCAGTTTCAGGATGCCCTGCTTTCAATGCAGCCGGTTGCAAAGCAGCAGCTTACATTGAGTTTGGCAAATGAGCACAAAGACCTTTACCAAAATATTGATGCCCATGCTTATACAAATATGATTAATACATATAAGCAGCAGCCGGAGCTTGTTAAGGCAATGTCAGTTATAGAGCCGGAAGAAAAACTTAAAATGCTTCATGAGCTGCCGAAAGACTTGTTATCAATAGTTATAACCCAGCTTGATGCAAGAGAATTTGCAGACAATTTGATTAAAGAGAGCCCGGAATTAATCGCAGAAATTATGATGAAATAATACATAACCCATGTTGTGCCTCAGGCACAATAAGGGTTATATAGGGATGACCGGCTTTAAGGTATCTGTGGAATGTGCTATATAAATCCTTTAACATTGGTCTGTTCTAAATATAGATTTTCATGTTATAATCCGATTATGAAGAGATTGCTTTTAATATCTTTTTTGTTTGCGTCTTTAATTCTGCCGGTGTCAGCAAACGAAATTATAGAAGACTATATGGATATTATATCCAACGACTGCGTGTTGGGTGATTACGCTGATGCAGTAAATTATTTAGATAAAATTATTCAGATGACACCGGATAATAGCGAGTACAAAAAATTAAAAGACTTGCTTTACCAGCTTGGAACAACAAATCAAAAGTCATTCATTTCAGGTTATAACAGCCAGCTTGACAAGGCTTTTAATGCCAAACTTGCAGGCGACAGAATAGGAGAAGAAAATGCCTTAAAAGAAGCGGCTTCAAGCGGAAATTTTTGGGCTTACAGTTACCTTGGAGATTATTTCAGGGAAAACAAAAGATATCCCGAAGCTATAGATGCATATTTTAAAGCGTATGAACTCCAGCCTTCATTTACCCAGGCACTTTTAGCCATTGCACAATGTTATCTGGAAGCAGGCCAATATGACCTGGTAAATGAACCAATCAGGAGGTTTTTATACCAAAACCAGCAGTCGGATGTCGCCTATGCAATACGCGCAAAAGCTTATATGATGCAAAACCAGCTTGTTGATGCTGAAACCGAAATCGTCACAGCGCTTGCTTTAAATGATGATATTGAATATAAATTAATACACGGAATAATTCTTACAAAACGCGGAAATTATCAAAAAGCAATAAATATTCTGGAAGAGTTAACCAAAGAAATCCAAACATCGGATGTATATAAATATCTCGGCTATTGTTATCTCGGGCTGAAAGATTACAACAATGCAATGCTAAATATGGATAAGGCAATCATACTCTCTGATGATGATGAAGAGTTAAAAACAAAGTATAATGAAACAAAAGCTTTAATCAAACAGATGAACGCACAGCAATTACAAAATGAAGACAGACCGGAAGTAAAAAATATTTATGAGTAAGAAAAAGATAAAAAAGAAACAGAAAGAATCAATGTTATCAAGAGCCATTAGCGGCATGTTTACGTTTATACTCGCGGGAGTAATGGTTTACGGGCTTCAGTGTTACAGCGCAAGTGATTTAAAGTTTGTTCAGATATCAGATGTGCATTTTTCAACACGGAATGTTAATACTTCTTTCAAGCTTACTGCAGAATCCGGTAAAATTCTTGATGATGTGATAGATCAGGTGAATAATATTCCGGATGTAAATTTTGTAATGTTTAGCGGGGATTTGATAGACAAGCCTTTTGAAAAGGAATTGCAGGCAGTGCTGCCTCATGTAGAAGCTTTGAAATATCCCTGGTATGTCCTTTTCGGAAATCACGATGTCTGTGTAGGCGGTTATTTAACAAAGTCGCTCTATTTTGATATTATTTCAAACCATAATGAGAATTTTAACTTTAAAAAACCGTATTACTCATTTGTGCCGAGAAAAGGTTATAAAGTTATAGTTTTAGATACAATTATAGATACAAGAATAACTTCCAACGGAAATATTTATCCGGAGGAATTAAAGTGGCTTGATGAAGAGCTAGAAAAATCAAAAAAAGATATAGTTCTAATTTTTATGCATGTTCCGATAACGGAGCCTTTTCCGAGTGAAGGCCACCGATTGTTGAATGCCGGTGCTGTGCAGGCAATTATCGAAAAATATAAAAATCCGATAGGCGTTTTTCAGGGGCATTATCACGCAAGCAGAATTACGCAGAAAGGGAATGTTTTATATGTAAATTCTCCGGCATTGGTTTCTTATCCGAATGCATTCCGGGTGGTAACTATTAAAAAGGAAAGAAAAAAGGTTGTTTTTGATATCCGGCAGAAAAATACCAGAGAAACAAATATAAGAAATCTTGCCAAAATGATGGTATTTTCATCCAGCCTTTATACCGGGGAAGAAAAAGACCAAAACGGTGTATATGAAATTAAAAGATAAAAAGGAATAATTATGGGCGAATTTAAAGTAAAATTCAGAGGTGTCAGGGGAAGTTACCCTATAGCAAAAAGAGAATTTTTGGAATACGGCGGAAATACATCCTGCGTAGAAGTTAATGTCGGCGGGCATTTAATTATACTTGATGCCGGAACCGGTTTAATTGATGTCGGGAATGAACTTATAGAAAAATACATAAAATCTTCTATAAATCCCCAGGATAGAACACCTGTTAAAGGTATAGTATTGCTGTCACATATTCACCAGGATCATATACACGGATTCACATTTTTCAGACCTTTACACATCCCGTCAACTGTTCTTGATGTATATGGAAATGTAAATTATAATGAAACACTATCAGATGAACTTGCCGGGTTGTTGTTTGGAAAATCTTTTCCTTTGGATTTAGGCAATATTGCCGGAAATTTTAATATCCATGATTTAAATGAAACAGACGCCATAATTTTACGTGAAGGCGAGCCGCCTGTTGTAAGGCGTATAGAAAATGAAAGCGATATGCAGATTGGTGACAATGATGTTTTGATAACCTGCTACCGTTCTTATGCACATCCTCAGGAAGGGGTTATGATTTATAAGATAACGTATCAGGGTAAAAGTCTGGTTTATGCAACAGATAAAGAAAGTTACCCGGGCGGAGATAAAAAACTTGCTAACTTTGCAAAAGATTGTGATTTAATAATCCATGACGCGCAGTATACAACCGAGGATTATTTAAATTCTTTCACTCCAAAACAAGGTTACGGTCATTCGACTTTTGATATGGCGATTGAATGTAAAAAACAAGTTAATGCAAAACAGCTTGTCTTTTTCCATTTTGATCCGTCATATGATGATGAAAAACTTAACCAGATAAAAGAAAATTACAAAAATGTTGAACCTGACGCAATTCTTGCTTATGAAGGGTTGGAAATTAATCTTTTATAGTTATATAAATAACAGGCGGTTTTGTATGAAAAAATATGCAATAACATTTCTATTATTATGTTCAGTCCTATTGTCAGGATATCGCAAACCTGAAGAATATGTTATTGAATCTCAACAAAACGCATATTTACACAACAATATGGGATTAATGTATATACAAGAGCATGCATATTATCCGGCAACACAGGAGTTTAAAATAGCAATCAGCCTTGCACCGGATGTTCAGGCAAGTGCAGTTTTTTACAACAATCTCGGGGAATGCTATATGAAGCTCGGACAGCCTGATATGGCCCGGGACTGTTTTGAAAGGGCACTGCGCCAGTTCAGTTTGAATTTCAGATATTATAAGAATTTGGCTGAATGCTATTATCAGCTTGGCCTTGCGGATGATCAAATTCAACGGTCATATTCCGATTCAAATCCTCTCGGGATGATTCTGCGCGGTTTGCTTCTGGAACAAAAGGGAGAGATTTCGGAAGCTATAACAGTACTCGATGAGTTTGCAGCAAAAGAACCTGACTTAATAATTACATCTGCTGTCCGTCAGTATATAAGAGAACTTGTATCAAAAATTTAACATGAATGTTTTTATAATCTTGAAATATTTTACAATATTTGATATAATAAAAATGTCGTGAAAATCATTTGGAGGATTATTATGTCTAAAACACATAATAAACTGGGGTTTACTCTTGCTGAAGTTCTGATTACTCTTGGTATAATAGGCATTGTTGCTGCATTGACAATACCTGGCTTATTAAGCAGAAATGAAGAAAAAGTCAGAGAAACACAGCTTAAAAAAGCATATTCGGTACTATCACAGGCTCACCAGATGATGATTGTTAAAGACATATATCCTTATACTGAATTTGTTGAACCTTTTGTTGTTGAAGAGATAGAAGATACTCCCGGGGATGAAACAAATCCTGGCGGCGGAGATGTGAGCGGTTCCGATGATTCAGAAGATAATCCTCCTGAAACAATAGACCCTGAACAGCCGGGCGGAGAAGAGCCTGAACAACCGGGTGAGGTTGAGGAGCCGGATACAGGCGGTGAAACAGAAGATTCTTCAAAACCTGATATGAATGATAAAACTACAAAAGAACTTGTAGACGGTCTTATTGATGCGATATTAAGTTTCCCGCCTGATCTTGGTACTGCATTTAATAATTTCGGCGAATTAGTAGATATGTATGGATTTACAAATTTTGGCCCGTTTTTGAAAGATTACGCGGAACAGTCTGATATAGATCTGCCGGATTGGATGGACAAAATTCTTGGCGGAGATGAAGGCAGTAATAACTCCGGGAATGATTCTGATAGTGGCTCATGGTGGGAAGATTTGTTCGGCGGAAATGACAAAGATGAAGATAGATATAATAACAACAAAAACCGGAGAAACAGAAGTTCTTATGTTGAACCTGTATTATACAAACAAATACTTGCTAATGTAACATCTTCCGAAGATGATATGATGGAAAACTTTATAACTGTTAAGCAGTATCAGCTTAGGGTTTTAAAAAGTCTTTTAAATGGCGCACAATATTGTGAAAGTTATGACAAATGCAACGGTTCTGTTCCCGTACAATATACAAACTTAAACGGTAATGCCGTACAAATGGAAGTTGCGGATTTTGACAACTCGGCATTAAAAACCTCTGACGGTATGTATATCTGGCTTGGCGATATCAATAATCCGCAAAGATATTATGTTGATATAAACGGTTCAAAACGTCCTAATAAATTAGGAGTTGATGTATTTACATTTGATATAACCCCAAAACAGGCAATATTACCTGAACGTAATGATAATTGTACAAAATCCGGAACTCCGGCAGGCGGTGAAGAATACAGAGGATTAGGCTGTACAAGTTATGCACTGACTGATTACAATCCTGATAAAAATGCAAAAGGATACTGGAGGAATTTTAAATAGAAAGACTTAATGATTTAATGAATTTGAAAGACACATTTTGTACAATGAGCTTTCGGATGAAGCATTAAGTTATCTTCCAAATCATACATTTTTGCAATACGCGTGACTAAAGGCGCGCCGCATTTTGGACATTTAAGACCGCCGGCACCTTTAAGTATCAATTCTTTAAGACTTTCTATGATTTGTTCTGAAACAAATGTGTTATCAAAGTCAATTTCCAGACTTTTTATCTCTTCCGGAGTACACTTAAGCCCTTTTGCTAAATTTTGTCTTACAGTAACCGATAAAAACAATTCTTTTCCGGCTTCAATTTCTTCAATCAAAGTGGTGTCAAGGTTACATTTTGCGGCAAGCCCTTTTGGCGAAAGCCCGAGATTATCACGTTTTTTCTGAACAAATTGTGCTAAAGTTTTCATAAGATTATTATAACATAAATTTTTTACATAACACAGTGTTGTGGCAGGACACGAGCTGCGCTTTGTGTGACGTAAAATATCATACTGAGGGCTTTAGCCTGAAGTATCTCATTTCTTAGGAGATTCTTCGGATTTGAGCCTCACCTAACGGATACCGAGTCACACGGCTCATTCTTCATCGGTTCCATACGTAAGAATGATATAACTCCCCATCCACATCCTTCCCCAAGCAGGGAAGGAGCCTTATTTTTATTCCCTCCCCTAGTCGTGGTTGGATAGTGTGGGGAGTGAATATAGTGGGAAATTTAATATATTTGACTGGATAATTAATTAAGCCATTTTGGGTAGTTTCCCCATCCCAACCTTCCCCAAGTCGGGGAAGGAGCCTTATTTTTTGTTCCCTCCCCTACTCGTGGTTGGATAGTGTGGGGAGTGAATATAGTGGGAAATTTAATATATTTGACTGGATAATTAATTAAGCCATTTTGGGTAGTTTTCCCATCCCAACCTTCCCCAATCAGGGGAAGGAGCCTTATTTTTGTTCCCTCCCCTACTCGGGGAGGGCTAGGGAGGGGAGTTTATTTTGAGAATTCCTATCGCTCGCAATGACGCTTAGCGTCATTCTGAGGGGTGTAACCCCCGAAGAATCTCATGAAAAGAGCTCCTTCACATTCGTTCAGGATGACGGGAAATCATCCCTGTAACAACGTAATCATTTAGCAACTAATGACTTAAAATATAATCATAGTAACTTTTGCCGGAAGTTTGTCCGCGGATAACTTTATAGGATAATTTGTGGATACTCGTCTTTTTCTTAAACTCTTCAAAACCTTCAGAGGTATAATCATCGAAAAGATGATTTTGAAGTTCTCCGGTTATTTCAGCATCATAATATGGCATTTTGTCCCATTCCTCTTTAAGTGCCTGAGTTCTGTCGGAAAGCATTGTTGAAATATGTTCAAACATAAAATAATTTATTAAAAAATCATTTTCCGCCCAGTATTTGTCAAGAACATTTTTGAT
>CALUUU010000016.1 GCA_944324035.1 Candidatus Gastranaerophilales bacterium | reverse complement strand
TTTTTTTTTTTTTTTAATGATACGGCGACCACCGAGATCTACACTCTTTCCCTACACGACGCTCTTCCGATCTGTATCATTAGTAACGTTTAATAAATTTATAATTTGCTCAAAATCTTCTATATTAAGCAAGGACGGGGTACCGCCACCAAAATAAAGGGTGCTTAGTTCCTCATTCTTATAAAAATATTTAATTTCGGATTTTAAAGCACGGATATAATCTGCCATTTTCGTTATCAAAGGATACGAAACAAATGAACAATAATTACATTTTTGCCTGCAAAACGGGATATGAATATAAATATTATTTATCATATGCTGATTATACCATATAACTTGCCATCAGCCTTATTATTTGATATGATTGTACCAAAAGGGAAGGAATGTGTATGAAAAAATTTTTGGTTATTGCATCTTTAGTTTTGTTTACCTCATTACAAGTAAGTGCAAAAGATGTTTGGGTTAATAATTTACGCAGTGAGTTTTTAAATAATTCAAGTATAATATATGCTGTAAACATACGTACTTTTAATGCAAAAGACAAAGACGGCAACGGAATAATAGATTTTGAACTCGGAGAAGAAAGCGGGAATTTTATAAATGCAATTGACCGGCTTGATGAATTAAAAGCAGAAGGTATTACTGCATTGCACCTGCTGCCGATAACTCCGGTAGGAAAAACAAAAGCATTGGGAACAGCCGGTTCTTTATATGCTGCTGCCGGCTTTGACTCAATAAACCCCCAGCTAAAAAACAATTCGGTTGACATTCCTTTAGAAGAACAGGTGCGTAAATTTATCCAGGCAGCCCATGACAGAGGGATTGCCATAATAGTTGATGTCCCTGCATGCGGTTCATATGATTTGTTTTTACAAAGTCCTGAACTTTTCGTAAAAGACGCTTCAGGACAGCCTGTTATTCCGGCTGATTGGACAGATGTGAGATTGCTTGACGCAGGTAATGAAAATAAAATTAATCCTGATGTTTTAAGAGTTTACAAAAAGTATGTTGATTTTATGATGGGGCTTGGAGTTGACGGAATAAGAGCTGATGTAGCCCATAGCAAACCTGCAAAATTCTGGAAAGAATTAATTGATTATTCAAGAAAACACGATAAAGAATTTTTGTGGCTTGCTGAATCTTCGGATTCCTGGAAGGAGCCGGTTTCTCCTAAAGCCGTATATACACCTTATGATAAGCTTCTTGAAGCCGGGTTTGACGGATATTACGGGAGTTTCTTTAATCTAAAAAACTGGAAAACCGCAAAAGAACTTCAAAACCAGGTTAACTTAAATCTCTCTTTGGAGAAAAAACTAAAAGCACCAAAAAGTGTTATCGGAAGTTTTACCACCCATGATGAACTCAGCCCTATACTTGAAAAGGGTAGAGATTACAGCCGCATGATTATGTGGCTCAATGCAACACTGCCTGTAAATTCGTATTTTGTAGACGGTTTTGACACCGGTGACAAATATATTTATTTCTGGGCAAACCAAAAAGCAAGAAAAACTTACACGGATGATGAATACTATTTTGCTCACAGAGGGAAAATTGATATATTTAATTTTTCAAGAAAACCGGGCGGCAAGGATTTAGAATTACAGTCCGAATTTATTAAAGCAAATGAATGCAAAACTATTGTAAAAAATACTCTTAAAGATGGTTATTTTAAATTTTTAAAAACATCTGAACCGTCAGTATTTGCATATACAGTAACAAATAGCAGCCAAACTGTTATAGTAATAGGGAATTTAAATTTCCGTGAATCATATAATAATGTTAAAATATCTGTGCCAAAAATTACAAAAGACACAGAAGTTATGCCAATTGTGTTAAAAAATATACCATATATAAATAAAGGTAAAATTATAACAAATCTGGCAGGCGGAGAAATTCAGGTATTTATTTTGGATAAATTTTCTATAAAATAAGCGCAAAAAAATACATTTACGGATTTTAATATTTCCGGCGGGTAAAAAGTCATGACAGAAACATTTCAAACAGGTTTTAATTTTAACAGGCATGCTTATATAATGCAGCCTGCTGGGGCACAAAAACAGGGGATTCAACCAAACAGTGCCTTAACACAAAACCCAAAAGAAGTTAAATCAAAAAATGAGATGCTTATGTATACCTTAGGCGGGCTTGCTGTTTTAGGAACTGCCGGGGCAATTATAAAATCGCAGCTTTCTTCTCGGAATAACGCAGAAGATCCACACAATGCAAACATTCTGGAAATAATAAAATTAAAAACCAGGATTAAAGATAAATTTACCGAAAAACGGGCTCCGATAGTTAACAGGTTGTTTGAAGAACTTGCAGCGTTTAACCCCGATTACAAATTCAATACAATCGGTCAGGTTAATGCAATGAAAATGCAAATGGATGCGGAGAACAAAGCTCTCAAATCACAGATTGTTACGCATAAATCCGAAGAATTAAAGGTATTGAAAAATAAAATTAACAGTCTTTCTTCTGACGCTGAATGGCAGGATTTACGGAAATTAAGAAAAAACTGCATAAAAATCTATAACAGCAATGCGTCAGCAGCAGAAAAACAAATTGCAGAGAAAAAAATAATAATAATAAATGATTTACTCATTAATAAAGCATATCCTGAAGAAGTTGAAGCCTTTGAACAACTATATAAAATGACTCATTCCGATGCTTTAGAATTTGTAAAAAAAGATTATAAAACACTGAATGATTATAATGAAGCGTTTAGAGCGGCGCAAAAATCGGACATTCCATACGGAATACCTGTCCGGGACAGGAATTTTACAAGTATAAAGCCATTAAAACTAAGAGAGGTTTTCCCGGATGAAGTATTGGCATGTGAAGAATGTGACAGTGAACTTAAATACAGGAACCTGAAAACCGAAAGACTCGACAAAATTATAAATAACTATAAAGATGATGTCAGAAAACTTGCAGAAGATTTTAGAAATTCTGTGGATGTAAAATCATTAAAAACAGAAATCAAACTCCTGAGAAGATAATGTAATTATTTTTTTTATGATAATATTCATATAAAACAGGTGGATTTTTATGAATATATCTTTAATAAAATTAATAACTTTAATAAGCATATTTATCGGAGTTGTGTGCGGATTTTTGACACTGATTCCTTTTATAGGCGGATGGGTATTTTTTATCTTAATCTGTTTTGCCGCGGTAATTGAAATGAGCTTTTTGCTAAAAAACAAACTTTTACAATTAGATTCGGCACCTGAAAGTGCAATTATCGGAAGTATTATAGGATTTTTATCTTTTATCGGATTTTCAATAATATATATGCCGCTTGTGGTAATTTTATTAAAAGTATTTAAATATTACGTAAACTACGGAGTGGCTCTTGCTCTGAACAATTCAAGCCTGTGGATTATTATACTGGTTACGTTGTTTATGGGAGTTTTGAGTGCAACAATTAACGCATTTACCGGATTTTTAACATATTACATTGCAGGATTTATAGAAAATATAAAAAACAAAGAATAACGGAGACAAAATGAGCGAATTTATTTCAAAAATAAGAACTATACAATGGGTGGATAACTGTTCAAGAATGGTAGACCAGACAGTTGTGCCGTATGAATTTAAATATGTTGATATAACAACAGGGCAGCAGATGTTTGATGCAATAAAAACCATGATTGTCAGAGGGGCGCCTGCCATCGGAATTGCCGGAGCGCATGGCGTTGTTTTATATGCTATGGAACTTGAAAAAGAAAATTTATCCCGCGATGAATTCATTAAAAAACTTCTTGAAAAAGCTGATTATATGGCAACTTCCCGCCCGACAGCCGTTAATTTGATGTGGGCAGTGGAAAAACAAAAAGACATTATTAAAAATTCGAAATCAGATATCCCGGGAATAATAGAAGAACTAAAACAAAACGGGATAAAACTCGAAAATGAAGATATAGAAATTAACAAAAAAATAGGAGATTATGGCGCGGAAGTTGTTCCAAAAGGTGCTTCTATACTTACACACTGTAATGCCGGAGCTCTTGCCACTGTCGGATATGGAACGGCATTGGGAGTAGTAAGATCAGCTTTTGCAAAAGATAAAACAATACAGGTTTTTGCGGATGAAACACGCCCGAGACAGCAGGGAGCAAGAATTACTACCCTTGAACTTACAATGGACGGAATTCCGACAACACTTATCACTGACGGGATGTGTTCATATTTTATGAAAAAAGGCATGATTGATATGGTAGTTGTGGGCGCTGACAGGATTGCCGCAAATGGTGATACCGCAAATAAAATCGGCACTTATACAGTTGCAATTGCCGCAAAATATCATAATATACCATTCTACATTGCAGCTCCGCTTTCTACAATTGACACAAGCATAAAAACAGGTGATGAAATCGTAATTGAAGAACGTTCAAGGGAAGAAGTTACGCATATCAACGGCAAAATCATATGCGCACCGGAAGTTAATGTTATTAATCCGGGATTTGATGTAACTCCTCATGAACTTATAACAGGAATTATAACCGAAAAGGGCATATTACGTCCTGATTACAAAACGTCAATAAAAGAAGCATTTGAAAAATAATCTATGAACTGAGTTTTGCAATTTTTATATCAAAAACAGCTTCAATATCCGTACAGCCAAGAATATATTCTATCCAGTCCTCAGGCCGAAGCCCCCTGAGCGTAAGACGCGGGATTATACCCAAAACCGGATAGCCTGTACGGAGTTCAATTGTTTTTTGGATTTCTCTCACATCGTAATCCAGGCTTCTTATAGGACATTCATTTATAATTATTCCGCGCAAATTCAACGGTTTCGAGCGCATATTGTTTAAATATTCAAGAATTTCGTCGATAGTTGTGTTTCTTAATGAAGCAACAAGAACAAGCGGGATATTCATAGCATGGATAAGTTCTTCTTCCGTAAATTTCTTTTCTATCGGGGTATCCATGTTTGAATGTCCGTTTACAAGCAGACATTCAAACTGTTGTGCAACAGTCATATAATCCTGAAATATGACATTTCTGTCCATATACAATTTTTCTTTTTCAAAAACCTCAAGGCTTAAAGTTCTATTTTTATATAAGTATGAACAGTATGTCATAATATTTTTATCCATATGCTTTATAAAAAGAAAATCAGGCGCCTGAATATATCCGTTTCTAAGCATTGTTCCAGTTTGTGCAGGCAGATAAACCGCAGTAGAATACCCGAGACTCTGCATAGTCGCAGCAATCCCGCCTGTTATAAATGTTACCCCGGAATCGGGTTTTATTCCTGTTAAAAATATTTCTAACATTAAGTTTATCCGTCGTTATTAATCGCAAAATAAACATCTTTCAGACGTTTTTTGCTTATGTGAGTGTACAATTGAGTAGTAGAAACATCGCTGTGTCCCAAAAGTTCCTGAACAACTCTTAAATCCGCGCCGTTTTCAAGCAAATGTGTTGCAAAACTATGTCTTAGAGTGTGCGGAGAAATAGTTTTGTGAATTTTTTTGCCCTGTTCATGCACAAAAGTGTAGATGTCCTGCCGGTTAATCTCGCGCCCGTCATCTGTTACAAGCAAATGTTTTTCATTAAGGTTATATTTTTTAATAATATATTCTCTTTGAGGAAGATATTTTTTGAGAGCTGCTATAGCTTTGCTTCCGAGCGGAACTATTCTTTCTTTAGAACCTTTCCCGAGACATTGAAGATATTTTGATTTAATATTTATATTTGAAATATCCAGTTCCGAAAGCTCTGATACTCTCAACCCGCAGCCGTATAACAGTTCTATTATTACTTTTTGCATAGAGGTCAAATTTTGGTTTAAAATATCTTCAACTTCTTTTATAGAAATTACTTTTGGCAGACGTTTCGGCAATTTTGGCTGTTCTATTGTAAGTGTAGGGTCGGTTTTGCATTTATCGTTTGCACACAGCCATTTGAAAAAACCGCGCATAGAAGCTATTTTCCGCATAATGCTTGTGGAAGAATATTTTTTCTCGTGCAAATAAAGAATATAAGAACTTATATTGTTGCGGGAAACATTTTCAAGCTCCGGCACATTTTTTGAGGCGCAAAAATCCCAAAAATCGCTCAAATCACGGCGATAAGCATCAACAGTATTTTCGGAAAGCCCCTTTTCGACTTCCAAATATTCAAGATATTCAGCCAAAATTTGCACACTCATGCAAATATTATATATTCTTTTAATTACTATTTAATAATATAAATGTATTATTTTTTAGTATCTGAGAGGAATTTTTGAGCGATTTATAGCCTTGTTTCCATATCCGAAGTTCGAAAGCATCCTGCAAGTGCTTGTATAGAAAATATTTTCATCCAAAGTCGGACCGATATTTATGGAGCTTACTGTCTTTTTGAGAAACTTGTATTCAATATAAGGAATAAACAGCCCGTTTTTCTCACAAATCTTTGTAGGCTTTGAATTTTCATTACCAAAGCTGTTTATAAATATAATCCTGTATTCCTTTTCATCTTTAAAATGAGGATTTTTAAAGAATAAACTTACCACACCCAAAATATCAATCAGCTCAAACAGAATTTTTAACAGAATTTCAGACTCCTGCTTCTTTTGAACCTTTTTTGACTTTAAAGCTTTTTCATACTCCTTGTTCCACTTGTTGAATATCAGATTTAATATGGTTATCTGAACTTTCCGTTCATAAATTATGTTCCCGTATACAGAAGAAAACCCTTTCTTCTCCATATCTGCAATAAGCTCATTTTTGCAAAATCCGACATTATAACCGGTATAACTCTGACCTTTTGCATAATTATTCCACAAGGTAAGGTTATCACTTTCTGTAGAAAATGACACCGTATAATATTCGTATTTGTAGCTAAAATTATCATCGCCGTTTATTATATTTGTGTATTTGCTGAAAAAATGCTCTCTTATCCTGTCAAATAAAGAAGAATTTAAGTCGGAGCGTTCATCAATTAATTCTACAATGAGTTTATAAGAATAAGTTACTTCGTCTTTGTCATTTAGATAAAGCGCATTAGAAAAACGTAAAGTTCCGGATTCCAAAAGACTCAAAAGCTTTTCCGGCTTTGTATAGTGATAAATAATTTCTTCCGACCCGTCATCAAGTATTTTTCTTACCTTGGGAATTTTTTTTAAAAGATTATCGTAATCAATCATACCGGTACATCCAAAACATTTAAACTCTATCTATATTATAACACATTTTCTAAAATAATTTGTAAATTTAAAATAGAGAGGGACGTATATTACAAATTCTACCAAAAATTTTCGAAAACAGCCTCATACTTACAAGGTGAACCACCGCCACGGAACAAGGACAAGTGAGCCTGTATGCATAGCTGAGCCTTAGCGAAGGATATCGTGTTGTTTGAGATTCTTCGCTTCGCTCAGAATGACCGAAAATGTCATCCTGAGGATGAAATCCGAAGGATTTCTTTTTAAATTAGATTCTTCGGGCTAAAGCCCTCAGTATGACAATAAAACCAGTCATTGCGGTACATGTCAAGCAATTAGTTACATGCCCAATGTTATGTACATCAATCGTCAATATAGATAAATATGTAATTTATTGTTCATTTTCTCTTTTTATTTGCGAAGTAAAAAGAGAAAACGAACCAAAAGAGAAAAACACGCGATAGCTTTCTGCGCTGCCTGACGGCATCGCTTTGATTAAATGGATGTTCGTTCCGTTTGCTTGGCAAACGAAATCTTTCTTGTTTTGCTATCGTGCTGCCGCACACGCAAAACTGCATTTTGGTATTTTTATGTTACTCACCGTAAGATGAGTTTGGCGAACGTGCACGCAGTGCGATAGTGAGCCTTGAAAGAATTTGAGCAAAGCTCAAATATCATTTTGGCATTGAGCGTAAGCGAAATGCAGGAATGTTTGCGTGCTTTCTCTTTCTTTGGTCATTTCTTTCTCTGCTTGGTTGTTCGCGTTTTACGAGTTCCAGAGCATTGCCCTTCGGCAATACTCTTCACTCTACGCTCACAATCCGCTTTGCCTCGCAAATAAAGAGAAAGAAATGAACATAATTGCTACTTTTGTATTAAAAAGCTACCGATAAGATAAATTATATAACTAATTACTTGACATGTACAGCAATGACTGGTTTTGTCATCCTACAAAGATTAATTTCTCTGTAAATATAACTCCCCTTCCCAGCCTTCCCCAAGTAGGGGAAGGAGTTAATGTTTCCCGAATTTATGAGCATTGCCCTACGGCATTACTCTTCACTCTACGCTCACAATCCACTTTTTTCTTCGCAACAAAAAAGAAAAAGTGAACAGTAGATACTACTATAATGGTGCATTTTACGAAGCGAAGCGTTATGGTGTCGTGCCTCAGGCACTAACATGGGTTATGTAAGAATGACAGGATGAGCATCTGTAGAATTTGCTATATAACTTCCATTAAAAAACACTTGACAAAAGTTAGATATCAAACTATAATATAAATATGGCACAGGATACGATTTCATTAATCTCAAGAATAAGAGAAAATGCAAACAAATTCATATGCAGCGAATTGGAAACAAACGGGATTAAAGGTATTGTGCCATCGCACGGTGATATTATGGCCGTTCTTTTTAAATACAGCAAATGCACAATGAAAGAGCTTGCATCAAATATCCACAGAACCAAAGCAACACTGACGGTTTTGGTTGACAAATTAGAAAAAATCGGTTATGTAAAACGCGAAAAATCATCAGATGACAGCAGAGTTACCTATATTACCCTGACAGAAAAAGGAATCGCGCTAAAACCAATATTTGAAAAAATTTCTGAAAAACTCAATAATCTTGTATTTAAAAATATTTCAGAACAAGAAGAAGAAGTTTTACACAAACTTCTTGAAAAAATTAATAAAAATCTGGGGTAAAAATTTTTACCCTAATAGTTAGATATCGAACAAAAAAGAAAGTGAGGCACTTATGGACACACAATTTGAATTTGAAAAAAATCACAAACAGGCTAGCGGAATAGAATCCGGGACTAATTTTAACAAAGCCGATATCGGAAAATTAAATGAAATAAAAGATTTTGCAATGGAAAACAAAGAATTGAATATGGTAAGTGAAGGCAAAGTTTTTTTGCATGACCTCCTGAAACTTACAGGGGCAGAAATTTCGATAACCTCCATCCCGGCAAATACCAAGGCGCCGTTTTTACATAAGCATAAAAACAACGAAGAAATCTATATTGTACTTTCAGGGAAAGGAACAATGCACATAGATGCCCAAGACATTGAGGTAAAAGAAGGCAGTATAGTAAGGATATCTCCTGACGCAAAACGTTCTGTTGACAACAATTCAAATGAAGAACTTATAGTTATGTGCATTCAGACAAAAGCCGGTTCTTTAGGCGGCTTTACACTTGAAGATGCAGAAATTGTTTAATATCTGCCCTCGCATGCAGTATTACAGAATATACACCTTCCTTCTTCGTTAAGGTTATATTCGATAAGCTCGTAACCGTTCCTCACAATAACAGGACGGTTACAGCTTTTACAATAGGTGCTTGAAGTTTCAATATTTGTTAAATTGCCTGTATAAACGTATTTTAACCCTGCATCTTTTGCAATAGAATATGCTCTCAAAAGTGTGGATAATTCTGTATGTTTTCTGTCAGAAAATTTGTAACGCGGGAAAAACGCGCTGAAATGTAATGGAACACAATCTCCCAAATTAGTTAAAATCCATTCACATTCCGCTTTTATCATATCATCAGAATCGTTTTCACCTTCTATAAGCATTGTCGTAAGCTCTACCCAGCAAGCCGTTTCATTTACTGCATATTTTATCGTATCAAGAACCGGTTCAATATGTGCTAAACAGTTCTTTTTATAAAACTGTTCGCTAAAACCTTTCAAATCAATATTTGCCCCATCCATATATTTAAAAAATTCTTTTGCAGGTTCAGGGTTAATATACCCGGAGGTCACGGCTATTGTTTTTATACCTTCTTCCCGGCACAATTTTGCGGTATCAATTGCGTATTCAAAAAATATAATCGGGTCATTATAAGTAAATGCAACACTTTTGCAGTTATAATGTTTCGCAATCCGGACAATTTCTCCAGGAGAAGTTTTATTTAAAAGTCTGCTATCCGCTTTGGTTTTTGTAGTCTGCCAGTTCTGGCAAAATAAACAGCCCATGTTGCAGCCCAGTGTTCCGAATGATAGAACCGGTGTCTGCGGATAAAATTGATAAAGAGGTTTTTTCTCAACCGGATCAATCGCAAGCCCTGTATTATATCCGTAAGATGTGAGAGTAATTTTGCCGCCTGTATTTTTTCTTACGTGGCAAAACCCTTCCTGCCCGGTAGATAAAACGCATTCACGCGGACAAATTGTACATTGAATTTTATCATCCTTTAGAATGTTTTGATAATTCATAAAAGGTATTATAATACTTTTATGGAAAAAATAAAACAGCCTTCTGTTGCAGGCACATTTTATACAGCAGACAAAGAAAAATTAAGAGCACAAATAGAAGAGTTTGCGGCCAAGAGCAAAAACACCTACAAAATTGCTACACGCGCTGTCATTGTTCCGCATGCCGGACTTATTTATTCCGGACGGCTTGCATACGAAGGTATAAGCCAGCTTGATAAAAACTTAAAGAACATTTTTATATTTGCGCCGGCTCATCGTGTTGGGTTTACGGGAATTTCTGTAAGCAGTTATGATTTATGGGAAACTCCCTTAGGGAAAATCGGGATTAACAAACAAATAAATACAGAATTAATCGAAAAATTCGGGGCAAACTATAATGATGAAGCCATAGCCCCGGAACATGCGCTGGAAATTCAGCTGCCGATAATTCAATCTGTTTTTGATAATGTCGAAATTATTCCTATACTTATCGGGAACGAAACACCTGACAAAATAGAAGAAATCATTTCATATTATTACCAAAATCCGGAAAACGGGTTTGTAATCTCATCTGATTTGAGCCATTTCCTGAAACACGAAGACGCATTAAAAATAGATAACTATACGGCAAATTTAATTGAAACCTGTACCACAAATAATTTCAGCCACAATCTTGCCTGCGGGGCAACAGGTATTCTTGGACTTATACAATTTGCAAATAAAAACAAATTTTCCATGCTGCGGATTGATATGACAAATTCTTCTGTTGTCACCGGCGATAAATCAAGTGTTGTCGGATACGGCACCTGGTTTATGTACGAAGGAGAAAAAAATAATTTTCTAAAAGAATACTATTCGGGTTTTATTCTTGATTTGTGCAGAACAAGTATAAAATCACAATTTGATAAAGAACAAATTGAAATAAAATTTCCGCAGGTCTTTGCCCAAGCCGGCGCAAGCTTTGTTACATTAGAAAAACACAATACGCTAAGAGGCTGTATAGGTTCAATCATTGCCCACAGAAGCCTTATTGAGGATATTGTAATAAATGCACAAAATGCGGCATTTAACGACCCGCGTTTTAATCCTGTAACAAAAGATGAAATTCCTGATTTACAAATAGCGGTATCACTTCTTTCTACACCGAAACAGATGAATTTTAAGGATGAAGAAGATTTGTTAAATCAAATCCGGCCTTTTCAAGACGGTATAATTATAAAAGACGGAAATTACCAGGCGGTATATCTCCCGTCGGTTTGGGAACAGCTTCCTGATAAGAAAGAGTTTCTGAATTCTCTGAAAATGAAAGCAGGCTTAGCGCCTGACCATTTTTCAAAAACTTTTGAGGCTTATCGTTTCGAAACAGTTTATATAAAATAATTACAAAGAAATTACCCGGCATACTAATGGAAAAATCTGCATAAGAATAATACATATAATCTTATGCAATATTTTAAAAGATTATTTATTTTAATACTGTTTTTTTCTATACCTGCAAAAGTAAATGCAGATGATATTCAGGTGAGTACATTTTCAGAGCTTATAAATTCGCATCCATTGAGCGGCGACACATTGGATATTACGGATAATCTGTCATCAGACGAATCAATAGGATACAATTTTTACGGACTTGATATAACTTTTGAGGGAAATAACCATTCATTAAACGGGAATAATGTATTTGCCGGATTTGTACTCAATCAGGAAAGTAATTTTAACAGAATGCGCATGGTTGACTGTAAAGGTCAAACCTACAACCGTTCTTCATTTGCCGGGGCAATTTATAACAGCGGCGGGAATTTAAATATCTCAGAATCCGCATTTTCCGGCAATTTTGTAGATGCTGCGGGATTTAATTTCGGAGTCGGCGGCGCTGTATATAATCTTAGCGGCGGAACAGTTAATATAGACAATGCTCTTTTCGATGATAACTATGCAAACGGCGCATCAGCCTATGGCGGTGCAATTGCAAACGGCTACCAGGCCACTACTCCTACATATATGAGTATAAACAACAGTATTATACAAAATAACTATTCGGATGGTTCTGTTATTGCCCAGGCAGGAGCACTTTTTAATAACGGAACCGTAGATATCAACAATACAACACTTACAAACAACCGGGTTCTTGGCGGAGAAAATTATTTCCTCCAGGGCGGTGCAATGTATAATCTTGGAACTCTTAGTATTATAAACAGTACAATAAGCGATAACTTCGCCGACGGAACAAACACAATAGGGATGGGCGGTGCTATATATAACCAGAAAAACCTCTCTATAGATAATTCCGCTATATCAGGAAACTACGTTAATACCACATACGTTCCGACAGGCGGGGCTATATATAATGACGAAAACAGCACAGCGTCTATTACTAATACAAATATAACAGACAATTATCTAACTTCCGTTGCAGAAGAAGGCCGCGGAGGAGGAATATTTAACCGATCCGCCATCACATTGGAAAATTGTAATTTAAGCGGCAATCATATAAATACAACAGAAATAGCAGAAGGGGCTGCATTGTATAACGACCTGAACAGCAGTTCCGGTTCTTCTCAAAGCAACGCTGAAATAATTAACTCAACTTTTGAAAATAATTATATATCATCATCTGCACAGCAAGGGAAAGGCGGCGGAATATTTAACCGTTCTGATATGACAATAGAAAATTCGGTTTTCAAAAACAATACGGTCAATGCTTCTGAAAGTTCCGAAGGCGGCGCCATATATAATGACGGAACCACCCCTCTTACAATAATAAATTCAACATTTGAAAATAACAGCAGCAAATCTTCTACAGGTGAAGGCCGAGGAGGTGCAATTTATAACAACAGTCTGCTTGCGATAGAAAACGGAACATTTCAAAATAACACTGATGATACAGGATTAAATGATATCTATAACACTTCTGACGGAACAATAGATTTAAACGCGGAAGATACGATAAATATTTTAAGCGGAATTTCCGGAAGCGGAACCTTGAATAAAAATAACAGCGGCGCTTTAAATCTCGGCGGACAAAATAAGAATTATACCGGGGATTTTAATTTTACCGGCGGAACTATAAACCTGCTTGCAGACAGCAGTTATTTTAATGCGCAAAATTCCAACTTTTCAAATAACGTTAACTTCAATATGCAAAACAACTATATAGACAGCATTAACTTTGGAAATTTAAATCTTGACGGCACCACAAATATTTTTGCGGATATGAATCTTAATACCAAAATTATGGATACAGTTGCTGCAAATTCCATAACAGGCAGCGGCGAACTCTTTGTCCGCAACCTTGCAATACAAGGAGCCCCTACAGGAACAGATTTTTCGATTCCATTTGCTAATTCTGTTTTAAAAGACTATGTTCGTTACAACAGTACAACTATTGATACCCCTATATATAACTATCAGGTAAGTTATAATTCTTCCGATGGGAATTTTGATTTTAACCGCAGCGGGTTTAATTCAAGTATTTATGCCCCGGCAGTAGCTGCACAGCTTGCAGGATATCTTACACAACTGGAAACATATAAAAATGTATTCTCAAACCTTGACATGGTAATGATTACACCGCAAGAGTTCTATCAGGGACTGCAATATAAAAATAAGACCGCTGCAGTAAACCAATTTGCATTTTCACCGATTATCATGCCGGAAGAACGCAAAGGAGTGTGGTTCAAACCTTATGCATTTTTCGAAAAGGTTCCGCTTGATAACGGGCCGAAAGTTTCTAATGTAAGTTACGGCAGTCTGTTTGGTGTAGAAAGCAGCCTGGAAAAATTAAAACACGGCTGGTATACCCTGTATGGCGCATATGCTTCGTATAATGGTTCGCATCAGGCATTTGACGGAAACAGTATATATAATAACGGTGGATTATTCGGTCTGGATGCAGTATTTTATAAAGGAAACTTTTTTACAGCCTGGACAGCCAATGCCGGCGCTAGTGCAGCAGAAGCTTCAACGTATTTCGGAAACGATAATTTCGGAATGTTTAATACAGGCATAGCCCAAAAAACAGGGTATAATTTTAAAACATTTGAAAATAAGTTAATAATCCAGCCAAGTTTGCTTGCTTCATATTCATTTATAAACACTTTTAACTATACAACAGATGCAAATGTACATATTAACGCCGACCCGCTTCATGCAATACACATTGAACCGCAGATAAAACTTATCGGGAATTTTAAAAAGTTCCTCCAGCCATACATATGTGTATCTTTTGTATGGAATATTATTGACGATACAAAATTTCAGGCAAACGATGTTTTTTTGCCGGAACTTTCAGTTAAGCCGTATGTACAATATGGTGTAGGGATACAAAAACGCTGGGGCGAAAGATTAACCGGATTTTTTGAAACCATGATAAGAAACGGCGGACGAAACGGTGTCGGACTCCAGTTCGGACTGAGATTTAGTATATAAAGTAAAAATTACTCATTTGATATTTTTGTACTATAATCGAAAATAATGTAAATTACATATCGGGAGTTAAATATGAAAAAGAGAGTTTTTGCATTTGATTTAGGAAAAACAAGTATCGGATATTGTGTAAGAGAAGATAGTAATATAAAAGAAGCCAATTCTGTTATTATAGAAAAGGATCACTCTGATATTACTTCTCTAAAAGAAAGACGCCGCGTATATAAAACATTAACTGCACATAAAAAGCGGGAAGAATATTTTAATAAATTATGGCAGGAGTGCGGATTAGAATTACTTGATAAAAATGATTTACGATTTACAAAAGAATTTCCTCACAAAAATGATAATACTGTTTATACTTCCTGCTTACTCAGGATTGCACTTTTACAAAATATCAAATTAGAAGAATGGCAAATATACAAAGCCATTTATAATGCATTGCAAAGACGCGGCTATGATCCTAATTTAGCTTGGAAAACCGCCCAAACAGATGATGATAAAACAAATATTGAACTTGCAAAAAAATATACACAAGAAAATGACATGGAAATTATCAACTCTGATGAATACAAGTTTCCTTGCTATTATGATGCAAAAAGATTAGGGTTATGGGATGAAAATAATCCTAAAATATTCGCAAAAAACATCCCAGTTTCAAATATTAATAAAGTTCGTACAACGGGATACGTTGCTCCAAGACAGCTAGTTGAAAAAGAATTAAAACAATTATGGATTAATGCGCAAAAACAACTTCCGGAATTAAACAAATACAGTGTAGAAGAATTTTTATACGGAGAATACGAAGAAGCATACGGTTCTTTTAAAAACCCTAAATTTAAACAATTCATGGGAACAGATCATGATTGGCAGGGAGTTTTAGGCCAAAAAATTCCGAGATTTGATAACAGGATTATCGCAAAGTGTAAACTTCTGCCTAAACGGAATGTATGTAAAGCGAACACGCTTGAAAATGTAAGTTTGGTATTACTATTAAAACTAAAAAATTTAAGATTAACTGATGAATACGGGAATAAAATAATATTATCCCCGGAACAAATCAATGAAATATACAACAATTGGCGAAATAAAGCAGATAAAAAAGACGGAAAACTTGATACAACAATAACGAAAAAAGAAATTGAAACTGTTATACAAAAAAACATTTCGGATAAGATAGAACCTATGAAAGCTAATATCACAGGGCGCTCATCATTTTGCAGAAGAGCCTGTGAAATTATGAAAAAAATTATTCTAACAGGAGAACTATACCCGCAGGAATTGGATATATCAGAGTTTGTAGACCCGCCTGAGTGTAAAAACGGGATAACACAAGAAGAAATACAAACTATGTTATCTAAAATAGGCGATTGGAATAATTTATATATCCCTGATAACCGCGGAGATAACCTAAACGAAACTGTCAAATCCAGAACTAAATCCGACCTTATAATCGGGAATATTACAAACCCGATTGTCCGCAACAGGATGCAAATATTCAGAGATTTATTGATAAATTTAGAAAAAGAATACGGCAAACCGGACGAAGTTATATTGGAATTTGTACGAGATGGGGCAGATAATTCGTTATTCGGGCAGGAAAAAGCAAGAGCAACAGCACAATCAATGAAAAATAACGAAAAACATAATATTGAAATCAGAGAAAAACTTGAAGCTCAAGGAGCATATAGCCCTGCAAATTTTGAAAAATACAAACTGCTGGAAATGCAAAAAGGAATTTGTGTATACAGCGGAAAAATGATTGGAATTGCTGATTTGGATAAATGCGAGATAGACCACATATACCCGCGGACAATGGGCGGAAATGATGCTTTGTATAACAAAGTTTTATGTTACAGAGAAGAAAACAGTAACAAAAGCGGCAGGACGCCATATGAGTGGTTATTTTCCAACAGTCAGGTCTGGACAGATTATATATACAGATTAAACGGAATGAAATCAAGCTTAGGGAAGAAAAAATTTGAACTTCTTACAAGCCCGCCCCAAAATTGTGAAAAACTTATTGAAAGCTACAATGCCCTTGCCGAAACCAGTCATATTGCAAGAATAGCACAACAGATTGCGGCATTTATATTCGGCTGGGGGCTGCAGGTTGAAGGCGAAAAAAGGCATATTTTTGTAAACAACGGTTCAACAACAGCCGCTATAAGAAAACGCTATGGTTTAAATTCTTTGCTCGGAGATGATACTAAAAAGAACAGGGATAATGATAAACACCACGCCTTAGATGCTATCTGCATAAGTTATTCTCGAGAGTTTAAATATGACAAAGCTTCCGGCAAAGATACTATAGAAGGCTTTAAAAGAGATGATATAAAACGGATAATTGATGAGATAATTCCGTACCCATATGCAAACAAAAAACCGTTTAAAGGCAACATACGTCCTTTGGAAACAATATACGGCTTAAGAAGTTACGGAAATAAGCACTACATAACCAGCAGAGTTGCTATCGAAAGTATTGAACAAAAAGATAAGAAAATAAAAACGATTGTTGATGAAGCTATTAAAAATGACTTATTAGAAAAACTTTCACAAAAAATGGACTCTAAAGAATGGATAACAATGCTTCAAAACTATACCCATCCGGCTAAAAAAACGAAGGTAAAAAAGGTAATGGTTATAGTTTCTGAAGGTACAATAGAAAAAGATTCCAACGGCCGTGAAAGATTAGGAGAATTTTGTGACTTCGGCACAAAAGGCACAAAACATCAATTTAAACATTCAAAAGGCCACAAAGGACAAATTCTCTACTTTAATGAAAAAGGTGCAGTGAAAGTCATGCCGATATATGCAAATATTAAAAAATCCGATGTAACGGAAAAACTCTTGAATATGGGCTGTAAGCTGTACAATAAAGGACAAATGTTTTATTCCGGCTGTCTTGTTGCCAATAAAAAACCGTTTACAGCTTCTGTGTATTACAAAGTAAAAGATGAAAACGGCAATGAAAAAGCTGTACCGGTAAAACAAACAGTTGATCCGGGCATATTCAAGCTCAGAACAATTATGCTTAATGGCGCAATAAAACTTGAAAATACCTGCGGGTTGGAAATACTGACAAGTGCCAACTCGTTTACCACAAGTGAATTTTGCAAATATGAAGGTTGATTTTTGATAATTCGTAATTATATACGATAATATGAGTTATCACATATTACATATAAATACCCCAAACAGCAAACTGTTTGCCGATAAAGGCATACTGTTCTGTGAAACAGAATACGGCGAATTAAAAAAAATCTCCCTTCAGGATATAAGAGCTATTATCGTAATTGCTCACGGAATTACATTTGTTAATCATTGCCTTTCAAAATTACTCGAAAATGACGTTGTAATAATGCATTGTAACAATCATTTCCAACCTGCGGGCTGGAGTCTGCCGCTTGAACGGATTGTAAGAACAAAAGCCTTTAACAACCAAATAGCTCAAAATAAGGAGTTTGAAAGAGAGCTTTGGAAACAAATTTTAAAAACTAAAGTCACAAATCAGGCTTCACTGCTGGATTTAATAGGCAACAACAAACATAATTTATATAAATTAATAAATAAACCTCTTATGAATGAAGCTAACATTGCAAAACAGTATTGGCAGCACTACTTTTCAACACTTGGCAGAACTTTAAAACGAGAACACACAAACGCCAAAACTTTTGAAAACGGCTGCCTGAATTATGGCTATGCAGTAATAAAAACGCTTATTTACCGTTCAATTATAATCCATGGATTAATAGCAGGTCTTGGTATACATCATAAAGGTAAATATAAAAGTACACCGCTTGTATATGATTTGATGGAACCGTTTCGTCCTTTTATAGATTACTATTTATACCTGTTCTCAAATGAATGTGAAGAAGATTTTAAAAATGAAAATTTTACTCAATGGAGCAAATATCTTGCGCACTGCTTAAAAAATTTCAGAATAAAAATTAATAATATAAGTTATAAAATTATCGATTCCATAGATATCTATATAGAAAAAATAACCGCTGCATATATGGAATTTGATAACAGTAGTCTTTTCCTGCCGGAAATCAATCAACAATACCTTCACATAGATAAACATAGGAACAGAGAATATGAGGAGTAAATACAGAATGGGTTGGCTGATTGTATGTTTTGACCTTCCGGTAGGGAGTAAAGAAGAAGTCAGACAGGCAAATGCATTTAGACGGCTTCTGCTTAATCAGGGATATTTTATGCTCCAAAACTCAATATATGTGCGTTCTTGTGTCACATATGATAAAACAGAACAACATATCAAAAATCTAAAACTAATATCACCTCAGACAGGCACAATAACAGCTTTTTATATAACAGACCGCCAATGGAGTTTAGCGGTAAATATACAACAACATCACTACAGAGATTCAAAATACAAAAAACAAGCCGGCGAACAAACAGAACAACAAATGACATTCTGGTAACTTTATGCTAAAATGTCATGGTCATGGTATTAAATTTTAAGGTTTAGAGAATGAATCAATTCGTACAAATTTGCAGAGGAACTAATTATTCTCTTTTCAATTATGATTGGACTATTAACTTAAAATATCTTATGGAATTATTATATCATAGATTATTGAATTTGTATATCCTATTATAACATATTTTAAATTAATAGTAAATCAAAACGAGTGCTATTCATTAGTTCATTAATAGGATTATAACATATTTTAAATTAATAGTAAATCAAAACTAAGACGTGTAAATAACGCGCTTAGAAGCATTATAACATATTTTAAATTAATAGTAAATGAAAACTATGATGTGATGTTTGTTACATTACGTTGATTATAAAATATTTTAAATTAATAATAAATCAAAACTAGCATGTGATGTTCGTAACACTCCCTTGATTATAACATATTTTAAATTAATAGTAAATCAAAACTGCTCTGGCAAAAATTCGTTTGTGATATAAATTATAACATATTTTAAATTAATAGTAAATCAAAACTGGTATAAGCTTTCGAATATTCCCAATGTTATTATAACATATTTTAAATTAATAGTAAATCAAAACTCATTTAGTGGAATATTTAATTCGAATTCAATTATAACATATTTTAAATTAATAGTAAATCAAAACACTTTTCGAATCGGTGTTCCAAGAACTATAATTATAACATATTTTAAATTAATAGTAAATCAAAACTGATGAAGTCTCGGAACTCGATATAAACCCATTATAACATATTTTAAATTAATAGTAAATCAAAACCGCTTGTTGCGCTTGTTCAATAATGTTCATTATAACATATTTTAAATTAATAGTAAATCAAAACGAAGTATCTCCAAAACTTTTTCAAGTGCATATTATAACATATTTTAAATTAATAGTAAATCAAAACCTGTTTGTTGCGCTTGTTGCGCCTGTTCGAATTATAACATATTTTAAATTAATAGTAAATCAAAACACTTTCTCAATAAAAGTTTGCATATTTGAATTATAACATATTTTAAATTAATAGTAAATCAAAAC
>CALUUU010000015.1 GCA_944324035.1 Candidatus Gastranaerophilales bacterium | reverse complement strand
TTGAATGAGTAGTTTCATTGCTGTTAAATATTTCTGCATTTTCTAATTTTTCAAGTTCATCTTTAATATCTTTTTTGTCAACAAGATTCATTTTATATTCTATTTTTTGTATATTATATAAAAGCCCTCTTTTAACAGAGGGCTTTTTAAAATTTTAAGCTTGAGCTGCCGTTTCTAATATTTGCGGTTTTAAAACTTTTAAATCCGTAAATAGTTTTACATACTGAGCCATCGGCCCATCTTTTACAAGCCAGGAGAAATCATTATCATATGACTTTTTCATCATTTGACTTAATCTATCCTTATCATTAAATACTTCAAATGCTCTGCCCATAGCTTGTGCAAAATTAACTTTATTTTCGCCAATTACAGCTTCTTTAGAAGGATCATCCGGCTTGAATTTAGAGAATATTGCATCCACACCGTCAGTGAGTCCGGAAGTTAAGCCGCCGGTTTCGTTTACAATAGGAATAGCACCGCTCTTTGCAACTATTTCTTTGTGAACAAGACCACAAGGTTCAAACCAGCTGGACATTATTGAGAAATCCGACATTAATTTACAAGCATCATATCTGCCCGGTTCGGAGAACAGATTCGCAAATACAATTCTCTTAGCCGCCGCTTCACCACCTAATTCAGGAGATTTTGCAACCTTATCTTTTATAGCCATTATCGCATCTATAAATTCTCTGTCACCAACGCCCTGCGCATAAAATACAGGATAATTTCCGTCTGTTATTTTATGTTTTTTCAAGAATTCTTCTATTGCCTGTGCAAAAATATCTAACCCTTTTTGGTCAACTATTCTACCGGCAGTAGAAACAATCATTGTATTTTCATTTACGCCTGTTAAATCAGTCATCTGAGGCCATTCCAGTTTCATAGGATTTGAAGGATCTTTGACATCAGCCAGAACCTTGTCTAAAATAACTTTCTTATTATGATTGTGCCATTCAAGAATATTACCTTGTCCGTCATAAGTTTTAATAGAACCGGCCGGAAGCGAAAGTTGTTTTTCTAATAATCTTGCACCTTCATCTGTCAAAATATTATTAACCTTATCACAGCCGTTAGTAACACCCACAATAGTTTTTGAATCTTTAAATAATTTCTTATCATCAGAAGCTAATTTTCTTAACCTGAAAAGTTCAAAGTTTTCCCGTCCATATACACCCTGAGTTGCAATTTCTTTCATATATTTATCAGAAACAGGAATTATTACATCAGAATATGCTGTTGCCATAGTTTGAGGATTTACACTGTTGTTATGCATAAGCCCATTAAAACATTTTGCAGGTAAACCATATTGTTCAGCAATTTCTTTAGCTTTCGCTGCGGCTGCATTGTCATCATATCCGGCTTTTTTAGCGGCATTATAAATTGTATCATATACATTTGGCATATGCGCATTTTCTACAATCGTGGCAGAATGTTCGCCAAATAGAATATTTAGCAGCTTAGAATTGGAGTGAGCAGTTGAACCTGCAAGTCTTGCATTGTGCAGAATAGTTACAACAGGTGTATTCCGTAATTTCGCAGCTTCCTGCGGAGGCAAATCACCTACAACTTCTTTAGCTTTTGTTAATAATCTCATCATTGCGCTTATTCCGCCGGTATGCCAATCATTTCCGATAATCAAATCAGCCCCCAAACGTTCTGTTGTCTGTTCTTTGCTTTTTGTCAGGAACTCATAAAAATATTTATCAAAATACATAAATCTTTCAGATTCACCTGCATTTATCGCTTTATCATCATATATATTTTTATTTCCGTCTTTACCGTCAAAGCGAGGGCCTTTCATTTCAAATTTTTCATTCTTGTAAAAGACACCGTCAAATTTTACTTTAGCTTTAATATGCCCGTCTGCATCTCCGGTTAATTCTATAATACCTTCTTTCCATAAATTTCCATGCTCTTTGACAAAATTGTCAACAGGTTTACGAATCTCTTTTATCTGAGCCTTGATAGCTTCTTTTTCTGCAGCAGATAAATTCTTATCTTTTAATTTTTCAAGAAGCGGAGCTGTTTTTTGCGCAATCTCTTTTTTAAGCTCTACCGATTCAGATGCGAATTTTGAATAAGCTTCCCGGTAAGTACTAATACTTCTGTCATATGCAGCAAGAGCTTCAGGCTGGAGATACTGTCTTAATAAGTTATAATCAACCTCCTGGCTTAAGCCTTTTGCCATATATACTTCCACATCTTGCATGGTTCTTTGTGCATCGTCATAAATAGGGATTTGGGTATTGGCTATCCGCTCTAAATTACCTACAACTACCGAATCCTCTGCCCCTTGCTTTGTCGCTTTTGATACCCAGTTGTACTTATTATTTCCTATAGCCTCTAATGCATAGAATGTCTGCTTACCTGATAATGCATTATTCTCAACTTCGCCTAAAAACATCGGCATATCAACAATTAACCTTACGTCTTGTTTATTATTAACAAATGCGCCAAGATTAGCCATAACTTCACGAGGAACAATGGACATGCCGCCCGTACTAGTAATCCCCTTAAATTCTGTTGTAGGAACACGGATTGTTATCGCATCCGGAGCAACCATGCCAGAACGATCAACAAGACCGAACATTCTTTTTGTAGACTCAGTTCTTAACGCATTTTCAAGTTCTCCGGTATATCTGCCATATCCATGCAGAGTTGTAGCAAGCTGCATTTTTGAACCGTTTATCTCAACTTCTTTAGTCAAGAAATTAGAGGCTTTGCCTACAACAACAACTTCCGAATTCTTAGAAGCTAATTCTTCTACTTTATTTAGCTGTTTCTTAATATCTCCGATAATACCATCTTGGAATTTTCCTAAGTCAACTCTGTCAGTGACTTCTTTATTAATCTGATTTCTCACTCCTTCAATAGCATTATCTGTTCTCTGGCTTAAATTATTTAATTTTTCTTCAATTTTTGTGACAACCTGTTGTTCAAGTTTACCTAAAGATTCATTCATGTTTTTTGCGCTGCGGTTTCTCAGAACGCCGACACCATTTACACCTAATGAAATCAAAGCTAATCCGGCAGCTACATAACCTAAAGTTTTAGCGCTTAATGCTTCTGACTGAGGCGCTGCCGGCAGTGTCTGAACTGCAGGAGTTGTATTCACTCCGATAACCTGTTGAGGCTGAGGACTTTGCGGAACAACTGAAACTTGCGGCATCGGCACTGATTGTATTACAGGCTGTATCGGAGGCTGTGCAACCGGAGCCTGAGTAACAGGGGAAGACTGCACAGCAACAGCAGGCTGTGGATTTGATACCTGATTTATTGCAGGCACTCCTAAATTACGCGGAACACTAAAAAACGGATTGGTATTCCCAAACGACACATTCTTAATTTTAAGACTCATTTTACTTAGACTCCTTTTGTATGCTCAAAACCGATATTAAAAACACTGTAAAAATTTTTTTTTGCTAAATCGCAGAAATACAACAAACAAATTTTACAAATTGTAATATAATAGTAACACAAAAAGAAAATTTACAAATATATTAAGAATGTAAAATTTAAATTTAAGTGTTGACATCAAAATTTGTTCTTGCTAAATTTGTATATGCGGGCTAGCCGAAGATACAAAAGCTTATATAGCTAGGTTTTATAAACAAGCCCCGGGTGATAAATAAATAAGCGCTTGTAGCTCAGCAGGTAGAGCACTCCCCTTTTAAGGGATAGGTCGCGCGTTCGAATCGCGCCAAGCGCATAAAACAGAGGATAGGTTAAAACCTATCCTCTGTTTTATTGTTTTGACATGATTTGCAGAACACGCACAAGGCGAATGCCTTGTCAAAGCGTTCGGCGGATTTGCGGACGGATGAAGTGCCACAGGCACAAATCCGGATAGCGAACGGAACGAGACGGCTTGTGCGTAAGCACAACAGGCGAGTCTCCGTGAGCGTGGAGCAAATTCAAGACGAATCGCGCCAAGCGCAAAATAAAAGAGGTCTAATTAGGCCTCTTTTATTTTGCTGTTTAGTAAAAATAATAATACCTTTGATACTAAATATCATTCAAATCATAAACGTAAAAATTTGCATTTCTAAAGTAGTTACAGAATATTTCTTTTGGAACGGAATACTCTGTCGGAGTTTCCAGCGAATCATAAACTTTTATACTTTGGGCATCAGAACCAATTACCGTATACGAATGACCATTATGAAGTTTTGTTTTTTTACCGTCAGGTAATTCAAATTCTTCAGATACACCTTTTTTTGAGGCTACTATATAAATTTTATTTGGCGAATTAAAATCTTTTATTGCATCCTCATTTAAAACAAATTTTGCGTCTTTATTCATATACATTCGCTCAAAATTTTCATTATCTTCAAGACCGGTTATATAAGTCCATGCCTTTGAAGGATTTCCCATATGAATACTTGACGTTATTCCGACTACAGGGTCATGTGTGTCCCTGAAATATTTATCAAGAGCTATTTCAAAAGCTCTTATATCCATATCTCCGTTTGCGAGATTATTCGATTCCGCCAGTTCTTTTTCTGAAATGGAATACTTTTTGCCTATTCCTTTTAAATTTACTTCAATTGTACCGTCAGGAAGTTTTTTTAGTGAATTGTTTAAAATTTCCCGACCTTTATCTGAACGAGTAAACCCTCTTATCATACTTAAAAGCCAACAGTCTGCACTTTTGGAATTTTGACTAAAATTACCGTCAATTAAGCCGTTTGTATTGACATTTTCCGGCATGCCGATATCAGTATCTCTGTCTAAAATATTAAAAACATAAGAGTCAAGGTGATTTCCCAGATTAAGATAATCATCCGGGGCAGGCGAAAATTGATATTCGGTTTCTTTTCGGAAATAATCATCAATTTCCTGCTGTGTTGGAGATTGCATACCATTTTCTTTTGTATAATCAATCAGTACATTTTTAATATGATTAATAAATTCCATTTTCTCGTCTTTTGAAAGTGCATCAGTTTTCATAATTGACTTAAGTAAATTTTTATTTAATTCAAAATATTTTGTAGAGTTAAAGTTACCTCCGTCTAAACACGCAAACCCGTTAAATACTGCATTTATATTTTCTGAATTTATGCTCGAAATTAAAGTTTTCAACTCTTCTTTATTTTCAATATTTTCACGATAACCCATATATGTATGAACTTCCCCATTGTCTATGAGCTCTTCTTTTTTTTCACGCAATAAATCAAATATTTTGTAAGAAAGGATGAAGCCTTTATTTCCGGCATTAGTTATCCTGCTGTCAGTCATACTTAACTCACCCGGCACAAGAAATGTTTCACCCGGCTCCTCCGGAAATTGTCCGCCATTAAGTTTTAACAGTTCTTCTTTTGTTACATTAAATTTTTGAGCGATTTTATCAATATTGTCATTTTTTTGAAGCAAGATCTCTGTATTTCCTTTGCCGTCATAATTGAGAGTATCCGTAATTAATAATTCCTGAGGAGTTTTTATCTGCTTGATTTTAAAACCTTCACTATTGTAGATAGTAGTAAAAGTTTTTTTAGGATATTGCTCAACCGTTTTTTCTCTCTGGTTTTCGGCATTAAAATAGTCTGTCTTAATGACAGTTTCACCATTCTCTGCGAGTTCTTCGGTTTCGATGTTATAAGTTCCGTCCTCGTTATAACTGTATTTTTTATTAAAGTTATCAATGACAACAATAACCTTTTTATTATTATTGTTTTCAATGTAAGATTCTTTAATATTTTTACTGGTATCGTCAAATTGCTCCAAAAATTTTATTAACATTTCCGGTTTAATCTTTTTATTGTCAAGTTTCATTTCTTTAATAAACTTTTTAGCTTCTTTTAGAGATAACTCATCTTTATTCTTATCTTTTTGTGCAAATAACGATAATTTCTCTGCAAGTTCTTTTGCCTCATTTTTGTCAATAATACCGTTTGAATCCGCATCAAAAACATTAAAAAGCAGTTTACTATCATCATTATTAAAAGATGATAATTTAATACCGCCTTTTGCCAAATTTTCTAATTGAACTTTAAAATCTTTATCTATCATCTCCAACTCCAAAATTACATTTCTTTATAAATAACGGAACAACAAGAAATAATCTTTAATAAATTAATCATATACTCAATAAAAAATTCCAAAGCCTCTGTATTTTTATTCTTCGGATTTAACCATAAGGCTATATTTTAATTAATATATCTTCATGAAATCTTTAAATGCATCAAAAATTTTGATAAAATAAAAATGTCGGCAACAATGTAGTACATTAATTAAATGAAAGGAGATTTTATGGCTACAGCAGACGAAATGCTCAGTGCATTCCAAAACGCCGACACATTTTTTGTTGGTTCAATGCGTTTAGACAAAAGTACGATGTCTGACATCGTATACGATGGTCACACCGTGAAATACTACAATAAAGGTCTGGGAGCTCATTGTTTTTTGAATTTTGACAATGTAGACTTCTTTAGTTATTATGATTAAGGAAAAGAGCCGGATTTCTCCGGCTCTTTTTTTACTAAAAATTACAATCCGAAGACTCTAAACTTTCACAAAAGTTCTTAGCATAATCTTTATGCTTTACGCTTTTTAGTGCAAGATACGAGATGAATTCTTTACAAAATTTTTTATTCAAAGTAACACTTAATTTTGATTTATTGCTAAAAAAATTATCATAACGTAAATACTTTGCAAACCTGTAAGAGCTCACCCAGGTTCTTAGAGTATAAGCGGATATCCCAACCATCTCTGCCAATTCTTCCAATGTAATTCTGTGTTCAGTTTTCATTTTCCCACCATAAACATTTTTTAAAGCTTAAGTTATAATCTTCTTCAGGCAAATCCTCCAGATTTTCAAAACCGGCTAAGACCGCCTTATAATACAAATCTTCCCGCTCCTCAAATTCAGCAAAAGGATCATAATTAAATAACATAACCTACCGGACAAGCGTCCAATATAATTGTTCAATTCTTTCATATGCTCTGGCTTTTTTCATGGCGAATTCAGCCAAAATAAATGAAGGTAGAGTCAATTTTCCTTGATTTATGGTATCATAATATTTTATCATAGCTTCTCTTATTTTGTTTGCTTTAAAATTTTTATCAGGTTGTTTAAATAAGTCAAAAAGTTTTTTCATTTATATAATCCTTCCAAATCTGATCTTTATACGCCAAACCGCTACGAATACAACCCGCAGTATAAAATAATTTAAAAAATATTTCTTATACTGTTAAGTTTCTATTAAAGTTGTGTTATGATTTTATTAACACTTATTAAATTTAGGAATTATACAAATAATAATAAGTTAATAAAATCGAGTACAGCAAATATTTGCTTTTACAGATTTTATCCTTTCATAATACTAAAACAAAGCGCTGTATAACCTTGCCGTAATAATTTTAATAACAAATAACACAATTGTCAATAAATTATTAACATAAAGTAAAAATACAATTAACAAGGAGAGTTGAAAGCATGAATTTCAAAGAACTTCAAGCTAATTTACAAAACTTAATACCGGATAAAAAAATTTCGCAAACAGACATTGCCAATATATTAAATATGACAAGAGCAAATATCAGTCTGAGAATAAAAAACCGAAGCGAAGTAACGGTTTCGGAACTTCAAAAAATTGAAAATTTCTACGGAGTAACACTTTACCGTAATAATCGCAATATCATTTTAATGCCCAAATATGACATTGGGGTACAATATAATCTCGATAATTGGGGTAAGCGCCTGCTAAAACTTCAGGTTGCAGCGAATATCCTTGACGACAGGGTTTTTGCTAAAATGCTTGGAATAAGCGCCAAAAGACTTGATGACCTGGTAAGAAAAAACAAATATCCGACAGGAAATGAAATTCTTGCGATAAAGACCAACTTTTCAGATACAAATATAGACTGGCTGCTATTTGGAGATTAAATTACGAAACAAATTGAATTAATTTGTCTATATTTTTATTCCAAAGTCCGTACCAGTTTTTTATAATAATATCTGCCGGAGTCAAATTATAGAGAGTATATTCTTTTATATAATCCAAATATTTTTCATCTCCGCAGTTTTGCTCTATTAATGATTTTTCTGCAATATACAAAATTTCTTTTGCATAATCTTTCACAAAATGCCGGCAAAATTTTGCATTAAGAGCAGATTTTGGAACATTATATCGCAGCTCGGAGAAATCAGAAAATCTGGCATCCTTAAACAGTTCTTCGATTTCACTCATAGCACTTGAATTATGCAGGACACCTTTATAAATTGCAAGAATTGCATAAGGGGTTTGTTTTGAACCGCAATCATGATTGCGCAGTTCAACAAAATTCCTCAATCTGACATCAGGGAAACAGAGATTTGCCTGGAGCAAATAATCCTCCAAAGTTGCATCGTATCCGTCATAACCGCTTATCATGAATTCTTTAAAATTAATTTTGCCGTTAATGTTAATCGGGCCATTTTCACGATTTATAAATATAACAGGGGTTTCCATTACATAACTTATATAATCGTCAAAAGAAAAATCATCCTGCAGCTTATTGCAAAAACCGCAGCGTTCATTATCTGTATTCAACCAGCTTAACGCTCTGAATGATTTATATCCGGTATCAACACCGCCTCTGATTGGCGAATTTGCAAACATAGCAGTTATAAACGGAGAAAGCATATTGGAAATTTTCAGCTTTCTCATTGCATCTTCTTCGGAAGAAAAGTCAAATGTACCCTGAATGCCTGCAGTTTCCCTCATCATAACATCAGATAGAATTCCCCACAAATATTTTGCCATTAATTCATATCTTTTTTTAGGGATAAGTTTAATATT
The DNA here is from genome assembly GCA_944324035.1 of Candidatus Gastranaerophilales bacterium. Taxonomy (GTDB): domain Bacteria; phylum Cyanobacteriota; class Vampirovibrionia; order Gastranaerophilales; family Gastranaerophilaceae; genus UBA1221. Next base: position 11,705 of record CALUUU010000015.1, on the reverse strand, counting down.
CTTATGTGTAGAAACAGGGGACACACCATAATTTAGCAACCTGATACCCGTTTTTTCCAAAATCGGAGTCAAGGCTTTATTAAGAGCATCTACTTTTTGTTCTAAATCATGAATTGTTTTTTGCGGTTCAATACTTAATTCAATTTGACAGCCGGGCTCAAGGGTAATCGTATCATGACCCTGTTTTAAACCAATAATATTAAAATCATCAGTTATATAATCCCAGTTCTCATATTTTGCAAAGGTACGCAGGAAGTTACAAATACCAAACTTTGAATAGTAGTCAACTGCAAGATTTGACGTGAAAGAAACAGGCAGTCTTTCATACTCCAATCCGATTTTAAAATCAGACTTTTGTTTGCATCCTGAAGTATAAATTGCTCTTATATCCTGGTACTCTACACGCTGTTTGGTTTGTATGGTATTCAAAGTAACCTCCGTATCTTTATTATAACATCAATTAAAATAGCAAGAAAAAAATAATAAAACATTAGCCTGCTTGTGGTAAACTTATAGGTAAGATGAATTACTACGAAAGAGCAAAATATTTTAAAACAAAGAAAAGACTTGGCCAAAACTTTCTTATTAACGGGGAAGTTATACAAAATATTATAAAATACGCTAACATTCAGCCTGAAGATATTGTTGTAGAAATAGGCCCCGGGGTTGGATTTGTGACAGAGCAGCTTGTCAAACACGCCAAAAAAGTTATTGCAATAGAGTTAGACGAAGAAGCAATAAAAGAATTAGAAAAAATAGAGGCTGATAATCTGCAAATAATTCACAAAGATATTTTAAAGACTGATATTTCTGAATTATCAGACGGCAAAATAAAAATTGTCGCAAATATTCCGTATTACATAACAAGTCCGATTATTGCGCATTTGCTTGGGGAAATTGACGATTTAAATAACAAAAACAGAAATTCAATTTCAGATATTTTGCTTATGGTGCAGGAAGAAGTTGCAAGGCGCATGGTTGCAAATGAAAATTCCCCATCAAAGCAATACGGTTTGCTTACGATATTGTCACAATTTTGGGCTGATGTTGAAATAAAAGAATTTGTAGGCAGAAAATCATTTTTTCCTGCCCCTAAGGTAAATTCCGCATTAGTAAGCTTAAAAGTCAGGGAAAAACCTCTTCTGGAACTGAGTGATTACTCACATTTCAGAAAAACGATTAAAGCAGCATTTTCACAGCGCAGAAAAAATATTAAAAACTGTCTGCTGAGTAACGGTTTTTCTAAAGAGCAAATTCTGGCTGCAATAAAAAACTTAGGCCTGGATGAAAATATCAGAGGTGAAAAACTCTCTATTGAAATGTTTGGCAAATTATCTGAGGAATTACTAACATGCCGGAAATAAAAGTAAAATGTCCTGCAAAAATAAATTTGACGCTAAAAATAACAGGCAAACGCCCGGATGGCTTTCATAATATAGAGAGTATTATGCAAACAATTAATTTATTTGATATTTTGACAATTAAGCTGGAAAAATCTGACTCTTTTTGCATAAATCTTGAGGGAAATAGTACCGAAATCCCATACGATGAAAAAAATATTGTATATAAAGCAATAAAACTATATTTTGAAAACTTACCTGAAAAATATCATATAAACGTATATATTGATAAAAATATTCCTGTTGCGGCAGGGCTTGCAGGCGGCAGCACAGATGCTGCGGGGGTTTTATTTGGAATAAATAAATTACTTAACGAACAATTTTCTAAATCTAAATTACATGAAATTTGTGCAAAATTAGGTTCGGATTTAAATTTTTGTCTTGAAGGCGGACGCCAGATGACAAGCGGACGCGGAGAAATCCTCAACCCCCTGCAGTTTGAAGAGTTCAATCTCTCTCTAATCAAACCTCAAGCCATTGGAATAAGCGCAAAAGAAGCATACCTGAAGTTTTCGGATAAGCTGCAAAACGGCTGTGCCGGCAGAGAAGATTTTATAAATGATTTAGAATGGGGATTGATTGAAAATTATCCTGAACTAAAAAAAATAAAAAATATTTATCCAAAATCAATAATGTCCGGTTCCGGTTCTACATATTATATTATTAACGATACATTTTCACCAATTGAAGGTTACTGGATAAAAAATAATTTAAGAGCTATACCATACGGAGTAACAGAAATATAAAAAGCAAGCTGCCAAAAATTACAGCTTGCTTTAAATTTTTTATAACCAAGTTTTATTTAGCCGGAGTAGTAATCATATCAATTTCAGCCTGTGCAGCTTCTCTGCTGTCGTGCTTACCGGTTCCCGGAACGACCTGATTATTGTCGCAGTAAACAATAACCCATTTACCGTTTCTTTGAACTTTGGCATATTGTCTGTCACCGGTGCCAGGTCTTACTTTTGCATCATCAAATCCGCGTTTAGCCTTTGCATCTGCATCATCAGCCAGGCTTGCAACACCTTCTCCGACAGGAATATATTTTCTCAATTCTCTGTGTTTTCTGTCAACAGTCTGAATTGAATATTCACCGCTGCTTAATTTACGTTGAAGTTCTTTGAATTCCGGAGTACCTTTTTTATAAGGCTTGCCATTTTCATCAACATAAAGCTGAGCATAATGGTAAGGTCCGCCGCCAACAATAGTAGAAATTGTTGCTAATTCAGGAGGCAATTCTTGCGGTTTCATACAAGGAGGTTCTTCACATTCATCTTCTCCCTGCTGAACTTGAACAATTTGTACTTCCGGGTCTTCTTGTTCAACAGGAGGCGGTACAACAACTGTTTCCGGTCTATTTTCAAATACTTTCTGAGCCTCACCTCTATGATCTTTGCCATCGCGGTCTTTTACAAACGCTGCTGCTATAATAGGAGCAGCACCGCCTATAATTTGACCAACACGGTTTGTAGCGGTAGCTTTTGCTGCTGCTCCAGCTTCAGCGCCTGCTGTAGCTCCGCCAGCAACAGCCCCTGCAGTAGATGAAGCTCCGGCAACAGCTGTTGCAACAGCTCCGCCAAATGTGAACGCCGCTACACCTGCTCCAATTAACAAACTGCGATAGAGCCAGGTTCTGTCTTTTCTATAGCCAAGTCCTGCAGCTTTAACTGCGTCTTTTTCAGCATTTTTACTTATACCGCGTCTTTCGGCATGCTCTGCTCGGCCGGCAAGAGTCAGTCTGTAGCCGCTTGTATCTTGCACCATTTCTGCTTTATATTTATCCGGATCGAAAATATACTGACCGTTTTCACCTTTTATAAGGTTGCCGTTTTCATCTGTCATGAAATATTTTTTAGCATTCTCTTCTTTTGCGGCAGGATCTATGATATTGTCGCCATTAATCATTGCCAAGACTTTTTTATTTTTAATAAGTTTTACTTCATAGAGATCTTCTTTGCCTTCAGCTTTTAACTGTTCCTTAAATTTTTCATACGCATCTTTATCAATGAAAGGTATAGTAATTTTTGATTTAGCCTGGTCAACTTCATTTTTTACCTGATATTTGGCAAGTTTTTCGGCCTGATCTACGGTATAAATTCTATAACCTTTATCATTGGTTTGCTTTAAAAGATAATTTGTCAGTTCAGCTTCACGAAGCTCACGCAGTTTTTTGTTGTTCAAAAATTCGCCAATTTTTTTTGCATCTTCAACATCAACAGTAGATACATCCCCGGCTTCCATAAATATAGGCCCGCTTGCCTGCGGTTGTACAGGCGCAGCTTGCCCGGAATTTCCTTCCGGCTGCGGGTTAACCGATTGAGATTGCACAGATTCCGTTTTTTTAACCGGTTCTTGTGATACAATTCTAATAGCCATATTTCCCTTTCCTTTCCCCGTTTAAAAGTTTTATTATTTACCCCTATACTTTTATAAAGGAAATTATGGCTTCAAAATTGCGTTTGTACTAAAAATTTTTCTGATAAGCCGGCCTAAACTCTGTCTGGACACTGGTTTTTAATATCTAACTTATTTTTACATATCTTTACAAATATGTTTCAACGCCTTGCTCAAACGCTCAAGTTTCCGTTCGGAAGTTCCTATACCGCAAAGAAGCATTGTTGATTTTTCATTTGTTTTTTCGTCTTCAATATTAAACCTGTCAAAAAGGATTTCGGAAAGTTCAAATCCGCTTAAGCCCGGAACCCTAATTAGAATTTTTGTAATATCATCTCCGCCAAACACACAATTTCTGCATTCGTTTCGTAGAGTTTGAATATTTATTATTAAATTATCAAGTTTTTTTCTGCCTCTCTTGGAATTTAAATAATTTACAGTAGCTTCAATTGAGGCCAGCAGCGGGTATGAAGGCGAAGTTGTAGAAATTAAATTTAACGCATAATCAAGTTTGCTGTCAATATTTGAATGAACAAGAGCTGTCGGATTAAGACCGCCGGCGGTTTTATGAAGAGATTGAATTGTAAAATCCGCAATTTTGACAGCGCTTTCCGGTAGTTTTTCAGAAAACGGATATAATGCCCCGTGAGCCTCATCAACAATCAGGTATGCACCATATTTGCCGCAAACCTGTTTAATTGCAGAAATATCAGATACAAAACCTTCATAACTTGGAGAAGTAACAATAACAGCTTTTATGTCAGATGTTTTCAAAAAACTTTCGATATAATCAGCACTAACAGACGCAGGCACGCCCCACTCGCTGTCAATACCCAAATCATAATAAACAGGTTCTGCTCCTGCCAGAACTACAGCATTATGATGGGAAGGATGAGCATTCCGCCATAACAAAACCTTTTCACCTCTCTCTGTACAAGCCAAAACAGAAGCAATTATACCGCTTGAGGAACCGTTTGTCAAAAATTTAGTACATTTTGTTCCGTAAATTTCAGCAGCATGATTTTCAGCTTCTTCTAACGCTTTTTGCGGGTTATGAAAGTCCGTTTCTGAAATATCATATCTGTACATATTTTTCAATTTATGAAAAATAAATAATTCCTGCGAATGCGAAGGCGTCGTAAACAAGGATTTACGACATTTTTTTCTAAGTAATTTAACTAAACTCACAATGTTCCTACTTATTATTAATTTCTATACTTCTTTTTGTACAGTACTGTATAAGCGTCATTCTATCTCTGTTTTCAACAAATTCAAAACGCCCGGAGTGAGTATACATTCCGTCCTCACCGCGTTCAATTCTTATAGGAAGATAAGTACATGTAACACTCATTGTTTCGGTAAGCGGTAATGTAACCTGATATTTTCCTTCAATATCAATATTTTCAGAAGTCTTAAATTTCATACCGCCTGCGGAAATATCAAGTGTTGTAATTTTATACTTATTTTCGCCCTGAGAAATTTCTAAATCATATATAAACTTAATACGTGTATATTTTCTTCTCTGCAGAAATTTATGTCTTGCAGGACTTGCAATTCTAAGAGTATTGCCGTCAATATCTTTTGCATAAGATTCAAAATACAAAGTTCCATGGCTTGTATTTGTATAAAACTCACAGTAATTGTTTTTTAAAACACCTTCCGGCTCATAATCCAAAGCGAGCTTAAAGCCATCAGGAAAAACTTCTGTAACCACGCCTTTATTAGCAAATTTAAAATTTGCAGGAACCATGGTAATTCTCTGTCCTTTTTCAATCAATTCTCTCATACAAAAGTCCTCTCTTCGTAATCGTTAAGTCTATTATATATTATTTATTAAAACATTGCAAGTAAACTTTAAAGGGAAGGGGGCTAGTAACCCCCTGTTATGTTCCTCTATCGAAAACATACATAGGCTATGTAATTTATTGTTCACTTTGTTCGCTTCTCTCACAAAATCTTTTAGCGCTGCTAAGGACAACGCAGCGCATTTACTCCTTCCCCTACTTGGGGAAGGTTGGGATGGGGAGTTAATATCTACAGAGAAATTTAGTTATGTCATATATCGCATCGCTTATATCATTCTTACAAAGGGAACCGGCGAAGAATGAGCCGTGTGACCCTGTATCCGGCAGGTGAGGGCTTCAGCCCGAAGAATCTAAAACGTCACTATATCCTTCGCTAACGCTCTGATAAGGTAGTTTCGAAAATTTTTGGTGAAATCTGCAAATATAAACTTCCAAAAGGAAAAGCTCCCGCCAAAACCGCAGGAGCAATACTGAGCAATCAGAAGAGTTGAGGATTTACATATTCATACTATCTTTTTTCTCTTCTGATATCATTACCGGAAATGTTTATCTTTCCAATATAAAACAACTACTAAAGTATTAGCCTTTTATAACTTCAATGCCAAAATCATTCTCACAGCTCGTTCTTTATCTTCTTTAGATAATTCATCAAAAGTCTTGTTAAGCAGACTTTTTAAGTCTGCCTCATCTAATTTGTGTTCATAAACAAAAAAATCACTCAAATTTATATTAAGTCTTTCCGCAATTTTTTCCAAATTAGAAAGGAGCGGGAAATTTTTTCCCGACTCAATTTTACTAATAGATTGCGGTTCAATACCGGCAATTTCTGCAAATTTTTCCTGAGTATAACCTAATTTTTTGCGAATTTCTCTAAATCGTTTTCCTAGTAGCTGTTTGTTCATTATTGCTCCAATTCAATATAAATTTAGCAATTTTTATTAAGTTTTAAAATACACTAGTAAGTTATTATATTGATAAATCTAACCTTGTAGTGTATAATATTAATATGGTAAGTTATTTTTTAATAAAAAGGAGCGACAGGAATGAAGCAAAAAGGATTTACACTTGCTGAAGTCTTAATAACACTTGGTATAATTGGTATAGTTGCAGCACTGACACTTCCAACACTGATACAATCAAATAAAAATCTTGAAGTTGAAGCAAAGTTAAAAAAATTCTACTCAATAATGAACCAAGCTATATCGTTATCAGAACTTGACAACGGGCCATATGAATATTGGCCGGCACCTTGTAATGAAAGTGCAAACTGCGAAGAATATCTTGCAAAATATATAAAACCGTATTTTACAACTATAAAAATCTCAAAATTCAACAGTTACGGTGGTAATAACGTTACTTACTATTTTAACGACGGAACCTGCGCGGTATTTAAAGCGCAGGATAGTAAATTTGATGTATTCTTTTTCCCGAATGCTAAAAATTTGAACGAAACAACTTTTGCCGAGATAGCTTCTGATGGCAGTCTTGCCGCAAGAGAAAATTGCGGAGTAAGCTACTTTACATTTCAGACCATTCAACCGACATATACCGGAAAACATTTCAGAAATAAAAAATTTGAAGCATATATAAACAGCTTAAGCGGCTGGGGGCTAGATTTTCTGACACAAGACAGCTATTTTGGATGCAATAAAAATTCAAAAATAAGAGCTTGGTGTACTGCACTTATATATTACAACGGCTGGAAAATAACCGAGGATTACCCGTTCAAAGTTAAATAGATTATTTATTAAAAAAGCCCCCGCTGTCACGGAGGCTTTAATATTATTATCAGAAATTACTCTTTCAGGAACGATTCGTAATTTCTTGCCAGCAAATGCGTTCTTACCTGATTAATCAAATCAAGAGCAACACCAACCATGATTATGAGTGATGTAGCACCGATACCCTGCAAAGTTTTTATATTTGTAATGTAACTTGCAAATGACGGAATCAAGGCTACAATACCCAAACCCAAAGCCCCGATAAATGTCGTTTTTGACAAAATTTTATCCAAAGCTTCAGCAGTTGGCCTGCCTGGTTTTACACCCGGAATTGATGAACCGTATTTCTTAAGATTAGTTGCAATATCTTTCGGCTGCATATTTGGCATAATTGATGCATAGAAAAATGTTAATGCAAAAATCAACAAGAAATATAACACATAATATGTAATACCGTCAGGGCTCATAATATGAGTTAATCTCACAACTAAATCCTGCACAGCTGGGTTTTTAAAGTTTGCCTGCCCGACAAGACTTAATACTGTTGAAGGGAAAAGCAAAATTGCAACAGCAAAGATAATCGGCATAACCCCTCCCGGATTAAGTTTGAACGGAATATACGAATTCATTCCGCCGTAAACTTTATTACCGACCTGGCGTTTAGGGTTAATAATTATTACTTTTCTAACAGCTTCCTGCATAATAACGATTAAAATCATTGTGAGGAAGAAAATTAGTAATAATACTGCCAACCCCATCTGCATAGCCGTGCTGTGCGAAACAATCTGCATAGTTCTTGATGTGTAAACAGGGATACCTGATAAGATACCGATAAAGATGATTAAGGAACCGCCGTTACCAATACCTTTTTCGGTAATCAGTTCTGAAATCCACATAACAAGAACAGCACCCGCAGTCAGAACAGTTATTGAACTGACATAAAACATCAGATGCGGAACATTAGCAGTAATAGCCCCCGGCAAATGTCTTAAGAACAGCATAAAAATCAATGCCTGCATAACCGCAAGTACAACAGTAAAAATACGAGTATACTGCATTAATTTTTTTCTGCCGGCTTCACCCTCTTCTTTCTGTAATTTTTCAAGAGAAGGAATAACTACAGAAATAAGCTGGATGATAATTGAAGCGGTAATAAAAGGCCCGATACCTAATGCAAAAATAGATACACTGCCTAAAGCACCGCCTGAAAACAAGTCCAAAAAACCAATTATATTATTTCCCTGAGCAATATTTGCAAAAACGGAATTATTTATACCATACAAAGGCAATTGAGCTCCGAATCTGAATGCTGCAATCATTAGGAACGTAAATATGATTTTTTGTTTCAGACCTGATGCATTCCACATAGACATCAGGTCATCAGTAGAGGGCATTCTCATTTGCGCCATTATACTAACTCAACCTTTCCTCCTGCTGCTTCAATTTTAGCTTTAGCAGACGGAGTTACGTAGCTTGCTTTAACTGTAAGCGCAGATTTTACTTCACCATTACCAAGAATTCTCAAACCATCAGCAGACGGATGAGCTTTTCTTATTTCTTTAAGAGCTTCAAGGCTGATTTCTTTTAAACCCAAACCTTCAAGTCTGCCAACATTGATAGCTTCATAGTTAAGTTTGTTAATAACCTGGAAACCTTTCAACTTAGGTAATCTTCTGTAAGCAGGCATCTGACCGCCTTCGAAACCTCTTTTAGCTGCGCTACCTGAACGCTGACCTTCACCGTTATGACCACGGCAAGAAGTTTTTCCGTGACCTGAAGAACGGCCTCTGCCTACTCTTTTAGATTTGTGAGTAGCACCTTCGGCAGGTCTCAAGTCTTCTAATGTAATTTTGTTTGCCATTTTATTTTTCCTCATTTCTATTGTAATCTATATTACTATTTTGTTAATTATACGAACGGGCAATTAAACCCGCAAAGCTTACGCTTCAGTAACTTCCAACAAATGTGATACTTTATTTACCATACCCATAATAGTTGGAGAATTGTAATGTTCTACAACCTGGTCTTTTTTAGTTAAACCAAGGCCTCTTACAACTTTTCTTTGAGCTTCAGAAGCACCGATTAAACCTCTTACGAGTTTAATTTTTATTTGTTTATTATCATTTTTAGCCATTTTATTATTCCTTATTAATTTTATTTATCTCATACTAATTTAAAAATTCTGCCATAGACAAACCGCGTCTTTTAGCAACATCATTGAACGGAGTTAATTTCTTCAACGCATCCATAGTTGCATTAGCAGCATTAAGCGGAGATTTTGAACCTAAAGATTTAGACAAGATATTACCGATACCTGCAAGCTCAAGAACTGAACGAACAGCACCGCCTGCGATAATACCGGTACCTTCAGAAGCCGGTCTTAACATAACCGCACCTGCACCTGATTTCCCTGTAATAGGGTGAGGAATAGTTGTTTTGAAAATAGGTACTGTAATAAGATTTTTTCTGCCGTCAGCAATAGCTTTTTGAATAGCAATAATTACTTCAGAAGCCTTAGCACAACCTACGCCGACTTGACCTTTTTGGTTGCCGACAATTACGATTGCACGGAAGCTTAATTTCTTACCGCCCTTAACAACCTTTGTTACACGGCTGATTTGAACAACTCTTTCAGTCCATTCTGATTGAGGTTTTTCTTCACTGTGTTCTATTCTTTGTTTTCTGCCTTTGCCGCGTCTTTGACCTTTAGCAGGTTTTTCTTCAGCAGTATTTTCAACTTCAGCCGCTTCTACTGTCTGAACTTCTTCTGCAGCTGCAGCTTCTACTGTTAATTCATCTTTGTTTTCTTCTGTCATTTTAAATTTTACCTTTCATAAATTAATTAATAACTTGTGATAGTTAATGGAATAAATCCATTTGCTTTTAAATTTTTGAATACGCCAAAAAACACGCTAATTAAAGCTATTTGAAATCGTATTCGGGTTATAACTTTTCTGACAAAAAGAAAGTAACATAAATACTTGCAAAAATCAAGCTATATGTTACATTTCTTCAACAATCTGTATAAAATATTTTAAGTGAAGCTTACCACGGATAATCATCCCTCATTTCCCAGCCGTCAGAAAGTATCAAAGCTGCACACCAAAAACCTCTCTTATCCTTTTGGCAAGAATATGGCCTATCCCCGGTTAATACATCCCTGTCATACTTACCAAATATCTGATTTATTTCCTCAGACGAACCGCTGCTTGTGTCAGTCCAGCTAACACCAAATTTCCCGTAACCGAATGGCGCTACCTTTACTCCCGGCTGAATTGATAACGCAAAAACATCCTTACCTATAGTATTTGGCTTATTGTCACCATTAATATCTACCAACACTACTCTCCCGGTATTAACCCAAGTACAACGTGATACCGTAAAATTTGTTCCGTCGGCAACTGATATTACATATGATGCGTCAGTGCATAATGCTTCACCACAAGGGGAACCGTTTAGATATTTGTAATTCTGCCCTGAGTCTGATACTCTTGTTTCACGTATTTCCAAAAATTTGCTTAAGTATTTTTTCACAAATTGCTCAACAGGTAATGTATAATCCCAATACTCACAACTTCCGTTATCCAATTCCGATAACTCTACAGCTTGTGACAAAACAGAATAGGCTTTCTTTAATTGCACAACAGTCTGCTGTTTTTTGGTATTCTCGACAATCATAGGCATTGTCATCGCTGCAACTATCCCGATTATACCGAGGGTTATCAGGACTTCTGCTAAAGTGAATGCCGCTTTTTTCTTTAATACACGGTCATCCTGAGGATGAAATCCGAAGGATCTCTTTTTACATGAGATTCTTCGGCATTCTGCCTCAGAATGACTTTTACTGTCATCCTGAACGAACGTGAAGGATCTCTTTCTACTAGAGATTCTTCGGGTCAAAGCCCTCAGAATGACATTTTGATCTTTAATTCTTAAAATTACAGGCTTGCCGCAATGGCTAATGGGTTTAAACCCTTGTAATACCTTAGATGTAGATACCCCCCCCCCGGTGTTTCCTTACTATACTTGACTTTTGCATGTTTATATCCTCCTTTTTCCTTTAGTATAAACTTTGTTCACACTTTTTGCAAGTCGTAATTTTTGCGGCGCATTTCAGTTATTCCTCCTGGATTGCTTCAACGCTCAGCGTTTCGCAATGACACCTATTTTCATTCTGAGCCTGAAAGCCGAAGAATATCATATTAAAATAGATCCTTCGGATTTTTAATTTTTCTGTAGAAATAACTCCCCATCCCAACCTTCCCCAATCAGGGGAAGGAGCCTTATTTTTTGTTCCCTCCCCTACTCGGGGGCATTGTTAACATTTCATTGCAATAATAAAAGAGTTCTGGTATAATAATAGAAAAAGGAGGAAAACAAATGCC
>CALUUU010000014.1 GCA_944324035.1 Candidatus Gastranaerophilales bacterium | reverse complement strand
TTGTTAAAGAGGAACAGCCTGATTATTTAATAAATTGCTCGGCATCAATTACAAGAGCCAAAAAAGAACAGCTTAAACATAATATGCTCTCCTTTGCCGCTAAAAAGCATAAGACCCCGATTGTTTATGTAAATCAGGTGGGTTCTGGGGAATGTTTGTCATTTGAAGGTGCAAGCAGGGTTTATGATGCTGACGGGAATTTAACTGCAATGGCAAAATCTTATGCAGAACAGTTTTTTATAGTTGATGTTGATGATAAACAAGGGCAGATAAACCCGCTTCCAAAAGGTTTGGAAAAAACCTTAAATTCTCAAAAGGCGTTCAGTCTTGACCATGAACCGGATTTGGAAAGAACCTACTTAACAATAGTTCAGTCGATTAAAGATTATTTTAAAAAGACCGGGTTTAAGCGTGCTGTGCTTGGGCTTTCCGGCGGTTTGGATTCTACTGTATGTGCGGTTCTTTTAGCAGATGCCCTGGGAAAAGAGAATGTTTTCGGAATAAGTATGCCATCTCGGATTACAAGCAGTGAGAGTAAAAATGATGCAAGAGATTTGGCTGGTAATCTTGGGATAAATTTCCTTGAAATTCCGATTGGCGATATGTTTGATGTTACAAGAACAAAGTTTGATGAACTTTTCGGCAAGATGGAAGAAAGCTGGAATTGCCGTTATAAAAATTCTTATACAAATGATAATATTCAGGCGCGTGCAAGAGCCACAATTCTGTGGGGTATTGCAAACGAATTTGAAAAGTGTCTTTCGATAGCGACTTCCGATAAATCAGAAGCGTACATGGGCTATGCAACGATTAACGGCGATATGTCAGGAGGTTTTGCTCCTATTGCTGATGTCACCAAAACCAAGCTGTTTGCGCTTGCAAAATGGATGAATGAAAATCGCAAGGTAAAAAATGCAATTCCTCAATCTGTAATAGAAAAACGCCCCGGTGCAGAGCTTGCTATTAATCCTAAAACAGGAAAGCCTCTTCTTGCAGAAGAAGCACTTATGCCATATGAATTTTTGGATGAGGTTATATGGAGAGTTGAAAACCTTCATCAGACAATTGGTGATATGATTGATGTAGAGTTTTTGTATGAAAAGAAAGAGCATGTTTCAAAAGAACAGAAAAAAGAATGGCTTGAAAAATTCTTTAAGAGAATGTCTTTTGCAGTTTATAAATGGTCAATACTGCCTCCTGCTCCGATTGTTGACGCCCGTTCCATAAACAAAACAGAATACCGTCATCCGATTATTGCTTCGGGAATTAATTTTAATAAAACATCATTTGAAGATAAATATACCTGTCTTCTTAATAATTGAGCCTTATTTTCGTAGAGTATAGTTTAATAAGCTTCATTAATAAATTTATTTGTCTTATAAAAAAAATGAAGTTAAACTTTTATTATGTTGGATATTAAAGAAGAAATACAAATAATACTTTTACGAAAGGGGCTTTCTATGCGCAAACTCGCACGCAAAATGCGTGAGGAAGGAATAGATGTCCCTGCAGAAAGCGGACTGTCGTATGCATTTAATCAAAAACGCATACGCTTTCAAACGGTTCAGGAAATTCTTGACTACCTTGGGTTTAAGTTGGAAATAAAAAGAAAATAAATTATTTTACAATAATTATATATTTATCTTCTCCAAAATGCGAGAAGATAATTTCACCTTTCCGGCTTACTCTGAAAGATCCTTTGATATATGGCATGTCCGTATCAATCTTTTTGAACGAATACTTATGAAAATATTTGTCAGTATTGTTCCATAATAAATATTGCTGCGGAAATTTGTCAGGTTTGATTGTTATTTTTTGATTTTTAAATGATGATATTTTAATTATTTTTGTATAAGGAAAAAGTTTTTGAATATCTCTTTTCTTTAATTCTTTTTCTTGAAACTTTCCGTCTTTATATATAACTTCTGAAAATTTTAAAGCGTTATTGTTTACCGCAATAAGTTTTTGACCGCGTATAAATTCATAATTTGAGCTTAAAGTAAATGCCAAAGTTCCGTCAGTACTTGAGTAATATTCGGAATAAGACCCGGTTCCGGGAGAAGTTTTCTTTTTAAAAGCAATTTTATCCGGTGCTATTCTGCCAATCGCCCATGTTTTTGTCTTTGGGGAGTATACTACGCTGCAAACCTCAGTAACTTCATCATTTAATGCCGCAGCCGGCAGTGATAATGTCATTATTAACCCTAAAACACATAATACTTTTTTCATATTTGCTCTTCTCCCTTGTTAAAAGCTATTATACTATAAAAATTTATGTTATAATTGTCAAAAAAGGAGAAAGAGTTTTTATGAAAGCAGGAATATTAAGTGTTCAATTTAACCCTATTTTGGGAGATAAGCAGGCAAATTTGGAAAAAGCCCAGGAAATTATCCATCAGCATAGTGATAATAATTTAGATTTAATAGTATTGCCGGAATTCTTTTCCACCGGAATTTGTGATGAGTCATTTATTAACTCGCCGGAAGATGAAACCGGCGGAGCGGTTATAGCAGAATTAAAAGAAACGGCAAAAAGATATAATACAAATATTGCAGCGGGTACTGTAATTGAGCAGATAGACGGGAAACGTTATAATACGTGTTTTGTGATAAATCGCCAAGGGGAAGTTGCCGGCAAATACAGAAAGAAACATCTTTATAATTTTGCCGGAGGAAACGAAGACAAATACTTAACTCCGGGAAATGAAACTCTTGTCGTGGATTTGGATTTTGCAAAAGTAGGCATCAGCGTATGTTTTGATATAAAATTCCCGATGCTGTATCGTGATTTGATTAAAAAAGGAGCTGAAATAATAGTTTCACCATCAGCATGGTCAACTTTATCAGCATTTTCCGAAAAATCAAAAGATGATTTTGTAAAAACCTGGCAGGGGATGAATATGTGCCGTGCTGCGGAAACTCTCACGTATTTTGTAACCGCAAATTTAGTGGGGCTTGCTGATAAAAATCTTTTGAGCATAGGCAACTCTATGGTATGCGACCCTGTCGGTGCGGTTGTTGCAGGATGTGATACATATGAATCAGGAATTTATGCCGAGGTGGATTTATCTATTGTAAGGGATTTCAAAAGGCTTTATCCTGTCGCAGAAATGGAATAATAGAAACGGGACACTTTAGTTGTGTCCCGTTTTTTATAGAAACTATTACGGTATATCTTTTTCTACAATTGGCGGAATTGGAGTTATTATAAACTGCTCCATCAGGTCGTCATTTATACCCTTTACTTCTTGAGCGAGTTTTGTTATTTCATCATTTGTTTTGAAAAAATATTTTTTTGCAAATCTTAAAACCATCATGCCTTTGTCCGGATGCTTTTCGTATTTATACAAATTATACTCAAAGAAATTCTTTCCGTTAACATTGCCGTTTTCAAGATAACTGAACAAAGCCTTATCCTGTTTTTTATTTTGGATGAATTTGAGGAGTGCTACTGTTTCTTTTTTTTCGATATTTTTTTCGGTTTCTTCGGCAATTTTTCGCGGATTAGAAACTTCCGGATAGTAATAAATCCCAATCATTTTTACCCAGTTCTGCGGGGTGTCTGTTCCCGTAAAATATTCGTTTTCATAACCATTATTTTCAGCAGACATCCGGCTTAATTTTAAAGTATAAACATCATTATTAAAATGGATGTCTTCAGCTTTAGCCGCCTGTACAAAAAATATATAAGCAAATAATAACAATATATAGACTAAAAAATTTGTTTTCATTTTTTTTCTCCTGTATGGTTTTATTATATATATTTATTTTTTGAATATTATTCTCTAACAGTCTATTGTTTTTAGGCTAGTTTGGCTGTTACATAACCCTTGTTATCTGCCTGAGGCAGGACACGAGCTTCGCTTTGCGTGACGCGAAAGAAATATTATTTTAGATATATCCTCACTATCGCTCCGCATGCACATTCGCCTGGCTTACCTTACGGTGAGTAACATTCTGACATGCTGAAAATACCCAAAGGCGTCATTGCGAAACGCGAAGCGTTGAAGCAATCCATAAAAGCGCAATCAAATGTGTTCAGACGGAAACATAAAAATGCAAAGGAAACATAATGTCCAGGATTGCTTCGCTATCGCTTGCAATGACTGGTTTTGCTGTCATACTGAGGGTTTTAACCGGAAGTAGCTCATATAAAAATAGAACCTTCGGATTTTTAATTTTTCTGTAGGAATAACTCCCCATCCCATCCTTCCCCAAGCAGGGGAAGGAGTTAATGCGTTGCGTTGTCCTTAGCAGCGCTTAACGATTTCGTTTGCGAAGCAAAGAGAAAGAAATGAACAATTAGAAGATTAATGGTGCATATCACGCAGCGAAGCGTCATGTTGATGTGCCTCAGGCACATATGTATAAAAGTGTCCTACCTCAGGCACTATGTTATATCCCATCTGCCGCAGGTTCCGCCCCAGCGTGCAATTATATTGCCTTTTATATCCTTAATTTTGTCATAATGAGGCACTTCTCCTTCGCCTTCAAGGATTGTTATAACTTCGCAGTTATTTGAGCAGCCGTTGCAGTCGCAAGTTATAGAATGGAAATGCATATCTCCGACTTCCCAGCCTTTGAATTTGGTTTCTGCTTCTGAATACTGGTGATTTTCCATTGCAAGAAGCGCTGCTCCTATTGCCCCCATTGTCTGATGGTTGTCCGGCACTACTATTTTTTGTCCAAGTGCCTCTTCAAATGCCTTAACCATTCCTGAATTTGTCGCAACTCCTCCCTGGAATGTTATTATCGGTAAAAGTTCTTTCCCTAGAGCAAGATTGCTGAGATAGTTTCTTACAAGAGCCTGACAAAGTCCGTATAACAAATCTTCAACAGGATACCCAAGCTGCTGCTTGTGGATTAAATCACTTTCCGCAAAAACTCCGCATCTGCCGGCAATTCTTGCAGGGTTAGTTGATTTCAGGGCTGTTTCGCCGAAAATTTCAATAGGAACATTTAATCTGTTTGCCTGTTGGTCTAAAAAGCTCCCGGTTCCTGCCGCACAGACTGTATTCATTGCAAAATCGGTAACAATTCCGTCGCGCAAGATAATAATTTTGCTATCCTGGCCTCCGATTTCCAAAATAGTTTGAACTCCAGGCACATAAGTGCTTGCCGCAACAGCGTGTGCCGTAATTTCATTTTTTATTATATCTGCACCGACCAGCGCGCCGGCAAGGTTTCTCCCTGAACCGGTTGTTCCGACACCCATTACCGTATAGTCAGTCAATTTCTTTTTATAAAGTTCATTTAATCCTTTTTGTACAGCTAATACAGGCTTGCCCGCAGTTCTGAGCATGTAGCTGTCAACGTATTTCCCGTTTTCATCTACAAGCGCCAGCTTTGTTGTGACAGAACCTACATCAATCCCTAAATATACTGTTAAACTCATTTGTAATCCTCTTTTACTATTCTTATGCACAAATAATAACACAAAAATGTAAATCATTTAACCGGGTAGTTACAAAAATATATTTGTTGTGCTAATATGTAATTGTTAAGAAATGAAGAGGTAGGTTTTTACAAATGAAAAATTCAAAATTATTGACAGCAATTTTAATATTAGCAGTTATATTAGGGGTTAACGGTATTTCAACAGCAGAAAATGTTACGATTGATCCTATAAAGACGATATCTGCAATCAATGCAGCATCAGGCCTAAAATCTGCAGCTGCCGGTACAAAAGTATACGAATATGCTCTTCCGCTTGCTATTGTTGCTAATCCGAGAGCGTATCTCGGAAAAAATGTGAAATTTAAAGCTAAATTTGATAAGTTTGCAACACTTGGTCTTGATTACAAGCCTGCCTTCAGAAGTTCCGAAAAATATATCTCGTTTCTTATTCAGCGTGATGACGTAAGAGATCATGATATCCCGCTTTCGGAATTGAAAATTTTCCTTACGCGTACGGAAGCTGAAAAGCATATTGATTTGAATTCAGGAGATGAAATTGAAGTATGCGGACGCGTATTTTCTACGGCGCTCGGGGATGCCTGGATGGATGTTGATAAATTCACTGTATTAAAAACTACACCAAAAACTGCCGAACCTGCTGCAGTTAAGTAAACTTGTTAATTCGGAGTTAAGAAATGGCAGAAATTGAAAATAAAGACATAAAAGAAAATGAAAAAAAAGAAGTTTTTCTTACAATTCACGGACACTTCTATCAGCCGCCGCGTGAAAATCCGTGGCTTGAAGCAATAGAGCTTCAAGATAGTGCCCGGCCGTTTCATGACTGGAACGAGAGAATAAATAAAGAATGTTATAACCCGAATTCTGTTTCAAAAGTTGTTGACAGCCGCAATCGTATTCTTGATGTGGTTGATAACTATGAACATATGAGCTTTAATTTCGGCCCGACTCTTTTATCATGGATGGAGAGATTTGCGCCTCATACATATGAGCGTATTTTAAAAGCGGATATAGACAGCCGTGCAGAACATAACGGACATGGCAATGCTATTGCTCAGGTTTATAATCATATGATTATGCCGCTTGCAAATGAACACGATAAAGAAACCCAGGTGAAATGGGGTATTACGGACTTCGAGGCGCGTTTTGGCAGAAAACCGGAAGGTATCTGGCTTGCGGAAACTGCTGTAGATGATGATACTCTTCGGATTTGTGAAGCTAACGGTATAAAATTTACAATACTTTCACCTTATCAGGCGCTGAAAATTCGTGAAGAAGGTTCGAACAACTGGCAGGATGTAAGCTGGGGAAATATTGACCCTGCACGTTCTTACAGGTATTATATAAAATCAGCTCCGGGTAAATTTATAGACTTATTTTTCTATGACGGAGCGATATCACAGTCTGTTGCATTTGATGAACTTTTAAAGGATGGAAACAGATTTATTAAACGTTTAAAGGAAGGTATTTCTGATGTAAGAAATTATCCTCAGCTTGTACATATCGCAACAGACGGCGAAAGTTACGGACACCATACAAAATTCGGGGATATGGCGCTTGCTTATGTATTAAGATACAGAGCGGAAGCAGAAGGTTTTAAAATTACAAACTATGCTGAATACCTCGAAAAATACAGAAGTGATTATGAGGTTGATATAAAACAGGCTTCATCATGGAGCTGTTTCCATGGGGTCGGCAGATGGAAAGAAGACTGCGGATGTTCCACAGGCGGTCATCCCGGGTGGAATCAAAAGTGGCGTAAACCGTTAAGGGATGCTCTTGATTATTTGCGTGATGAACTTATAAAAATATTTGAAAAAGAAGGTGTAAAATATTTTGGAAATGTTTGGGATGTCAGAAATAAGTATATTTCGGTAATTCTTGACAGAAGCAGGATTAATGTTGAAAAATTCCAAAAAGCATACTTTTTGCCTAATTTGTCTGATGAAGACAAAGTCCGGGCTATGGAGCTTCTGGAAATTCAGCGTCAGGCAATGCTGATGTACACTAGCTGCGGCTGGTTTTTCTCTGAAATCTCCGGGATTGAAACTGTACAGATTATGAAATATGCAGCCCGCGCAATCCAGCTTGCGGCAAAATATACAAAGAAAAATCTTGAAACAAAATTTTTGGAAATATTGTCTGAGGCAAAGAGTAACATTCCTGAAAACGGAACCGGTAAAGATGTTTATGAAAAATTTGTAAGACCGTCTGTGGTTACTTTAAAACAGATAGCAAGTTTGTGGGCAATATCATCTCTTTATCAGGATTTTGAAGATGAGGAAAATGTGTACTGCTATATTGTCACCCGTGATGATTATCAGCGTATACCTAAAGGCAATTCTACTTTAGTTATAGGACATATAGAGGTGCAGTCAAGAATTACTCTTCAAAAGTCAAACTTGGTATTTGCACTTATGCAATATGCCGGCGGAGATTTCCACTGTGCATTAAAAGAGTATTCTGATGAAGAAGAATATGTAAAATTAAAACAAAATCTTACAAAAATCTTTATGGCAGATGGATTGACAGAAATTATCCGTGCACTTGATGAAAATTTCGGAACGGAATATTTCACATTGAAAGATATATTCATTGAAGAAAGAAGAAAAATCCTTCAAATTCTTCTAAAAGGACGAATGGATAAATTTGCAAAGAACTACCAGGATATGTATGATGAAGCAAAAGGTTCTATATACCATATGCAGACACTTGGGCTTGCGGTTCCTGAAGAATTCAAGATTGCAGCAAGGTACGCTTTAAGCAAAAAATTTAACGAGCTTATTCTTAATTCCGGCGGGTTTGTTGACCCGGGTGTTATTCAGGAAATTGTCGGTATAAATTACGAGGCAAAAGCTATCGGTATAAAACTCGATAAATCATCATCAAATAAACTTTTTGCGAAAAAAATCGAGCAAAATATTTCCAGACTGGCATATAGTTTGGAAGTTCAGCAGGCAGATGTTTTGATTGAACTTTTTGATTATATTGAAAAGCTTGAGCTTGAAATTGATATAGCAGAAGCTCAAAATACATATTACACAAGAATATTCCACCGAATTGGAGAAATTATCGAATTGAGTCAAAAATCAAAACGCGCAAGTGAAAAGCGTTTTGCTCAAATGCTTCTTGATATTGGCGATAAACTGAATATAAATACTGATTTTTACAGGAATATGCTGGATAAAATTACAGTTTAACATTTCTGAGAAAATATTGGTTTACAAAAGAAAACCCGTTTCTTTTTTGAAACGGGTTTTCCGGCGAACGAATGACTATCTGTTTTCGCTGAATTATTCATTACAGCCGAAGGCAATAGTAACGTGTTCTCTTGGATTAACTGCAGAGATTTTATATCCCTTAGGGTCAACAAGGTAAGCAAATTCGTCGCCTGTTGTCTGGAATAAACCGACTGTACCTGATATTGCTGTTCTTGTAATATCAATTGGCGCTTTAACAGTTTCCCACAGGCCATCTCCGAGGTTTCTGGCTGCAGCCCCGAATTTGCCCTGGAATACGTGGCCTAACATGTAGCCTGCATCATTAGATACGTTTTCTACAGCGTTACCGAGGTTAGCTATAGCACCGCCGGTTGTTCTGCCGACAATACCAACAAGTGAACCTGCAAGGGTAAACGGTGCTTCAACTAATCTTGCTACAGGGTTAACCTGTTTAGATTTGTTAACCTGTGCCTGCAGAATTTGTTTTGGCAGGTTGGCTTTGCAATCACCGTTTTTGATACTTGTGAATGATAATTTTAAAGCACCTTTATTGCATCCGGAAGGTCTTATGACTTCAACAACCTGACCGGTTACTGTAGAGCCGCATGGGAATGTAACACCGTTGATTGTAATTTCTTCAAGAGTATTAGCTCTGAAATACTGTCCTACGTGAGATGATTTTGCAGTTAACTGGTCTATCATCTTAACTTTTAATGTAGGGATTTTTACGATTTCTTCGTTTTCTACAAATGCCTGTTTATCTGTCGGGCATACAGGGCAGATTTCGTTAGCCGTTTTAGGGTTTGTATCATATCCTAATGCTACACGAACAGTTTGCATCATAGAAGCGATATCTGCACGGGAAGCTTCTCTGTTCGGGAATATCATGTTCGGGGTTGGCGAATCTTTCAGAGCTCCGTTTTCAAGTGATTTTGCAACCGGTATTCTTGCCCAATTTGGTACGGTATTACCGTCTGCATATTTTGACAAGATTTCATTAGCACGACATTCGTCGATATCGCATGTCATACCTTTTGCAATTGAAGTCAACGCTTCAGCACGGGTAACTTTGTGTTCCGGTTCAAACTTGCCGTTAGGATACCCTGCTAACAGGTCTTCTTCAACTGCTTTTGCAATTGCTGCGTTAGCCCAGTTGTTCTGAGGTACGTCACTAAACATGGATTTTTGCGGCATACCGCAGTCATCTAAGTTAAAACCTTTAACGAGCATTGTTGCAAATTCTGCTCTTGTAATATCTCTGCCCGGTTTAAACATACCGTCAGGGTAGCCGACTACAACGCTGTTCATTGCAAGCTTGTCGATATCGCAAGCTGCCCAGTATCCGTTTGGAACATCAGGGAACATACATCCTGATGCCGGAGCCGCAGCACCTAATGGCATGCCGGCCATAGCAGCCTTAATGTCGAAAGGGACTAAAGTTTTTTTCACGGCCTCCATTGAATTTTGGGTTTGGATATCTACAGGACAGTTGTTGCCGTCCATAATTCGTTCGTTTCTTTCAATTGGTATACCGTTATGTCTTGTAGGATCTTCTCCTAAACAAGGCATCTGTGTTGCAGCCCCGGTAACTTGTCCTTGTGATGATACAGTTACCCCGTTGACTGCTGATGACATTGCAGCGGCCGCAGCTCCGGTTGCAGCGGTGTCTGTTGAAAGAATTGAGTTTGCAGGTTCTCCCATATAATTGTTTGCACCGTAAACGGCATTAGGATATCCGTAAACCTGTTTCATATCTTTTCTGTCAGGTTTGCCGGTTCCAGGACAAACCGCGCATGATGGTACTGCAGGGGCATCACAGCCGATGTTTTCATTTTCGCAGCCGCAGTCACTTTTCTTTTTTTCGCAAGGATCCTGTTTGCATGGATCATCGCATGGATCTGCTTTCTGGCAGTCGCATTCGTCAAATGATTTTTGACATTTGTCGCATGTCGGGGTTTTTGTGCACGGACATGCCGGGCCTGTTACTACAGGTAAAGGTTCTGCACACGGAGCCGGCGGGGTGGCTTGTTGTGTACAAGGGCAGGCTGCCATTGCTTGATTCAAGGAACACGTTGCTATTCCAACGGCAATTGCAGCTGCCACAGTAAGTTTTTTAATTGTCATTTTTACCTCCTTGTGTTGTCGCGGGTTTTTACGAGAAATACCCGAAAAAAGTTTAAAAAACAAACTTATACCTGATTATGTACTTTATTTTGGCTGATAAACATTACCGCAAGGGCTTATTCAGTCGGGCTATTTAAAATTTAAGGTAAGAAAAAAAGGATGATTTTAGAAATCATCCTTTTATTATTTATATATTATTAATTTTATACCCTATGCTTTTTTCTGACTTTTTCGTATATTAAAAGAACTGTACAAATTATAATACAAATAAATGTAGCAGTCATCCAAAAAACAATGGCGCCGTTCCAGCCGAATTTATCAACAACAACTCCTGTACCTCCTGAGGACAAGGCGGCTCCGATATATCCAAAAACTCCTGTAAATCCTATTGATGCAGAGGCAACTTTCTTGGAGCTGCTTTCAACAGCACATAATCCGCCGATTAACATTTGAGGCCCAGCCGTGAATACACCTATCATAGCTGCATATATATAATCCATTATATTATTTGTTGCAGGATTAGCCGCAAAAGCAAGCAGGCTCATTATCAGACAAATTAGAAAGACAATATTAATAGGGGTTCTGTTTCCTTTATAAATTCTATCTGAAATTACTCCGGCACAAATAGCTCCCATTGCTCCTACCAGAGCTAAAGAACTCAATTTCGTACTTGCAAGAGTTAATGAATTTCCTTTAACTTCTACAAGATACTTGACAAGCCAGTCTTCTGTGCCAAATCTTATTATATAAACAAAAATATAAGCTATTGCAAGCATCCATATAACCGGATTACAGAGGATATGCTTCTTAAATATTTGAAAATAAGAAAGGTTATCTTCTTCACAATGAGGTTCTGAATTTTCTACAAGCGTCTCTTTATTATACTTTTCTATATCAGGAAGTCCTAAACTCTGCGGTTTATCGCGTAGTCTGTCAAATAACCACAAACCTGTTATTATGCAGATTGCCGCCGGAACATAAAAAGCTGCCATCCAACCGAATTTTTCAATGACAAAACCGGATAGAGTTACCGCCGCAAAAACACCAATCTGGTGAGAGGTAGACCACAAAGACCATTTTGTGCCGCGTTCCGAATTAGAAAACCAGTATGACAAACTTTTGGCAACCGGAGGAAACCCGCATGACTGAAACCAACCGTTAGCGCCCCAGAAAAAAGCCAGGAGCCATAACAGGATTGTTGAGGAAGGAAGTCCAAAGAAGCTTATATGACCAGGAGTTATAAATAGTGCACTTAAAACAAAACAAATATTACAAATAGCAGAAATTATTAGTGCCGTAGGTAAAAATGTTCTGACATTTGCTTTGTCTGCAATGACTCCGTTAATAAATTTACCAATTCCATAAGTTACATACAATGTGGAACCCAAAAGTCCGAGTTCAGTGTTTGAAAGGTGGAGAGCTTCGCCCATCGACGGAAGTGCGACTGCAATATTTTTTCTGCAAAGATGAAATACTACATATGCAACAAAACTTGCATAAAATATTCTCCATCGGAAATGTGAATACATTTTACTTATTTGTTTTTCATCTTTAATCGGTTCTGCAGACGGCGGCTCTTTAAAAAACTCGATAAATTTATTAGCCATATTTCTACTTCCCTGCTTTTATAATTTGGATATTTCTTGTTTCGTTAATTTCCTGGCGGGCATCTTTTATAATTTCTTTTTTTTCATCATCAAGTCTGCACCCGCATACAAGTCTGTCAATAAATCCTGTATTAACTTTTACGGCTTTTTCAAAAGCCCCTACTTCTTCCAGAACATCTTTAATTTGGTGAAAATCATATCCGAAAGTTTGTTTTGAATTATACACAAGAGTGTCGCCGGACTGCGAAACAATCGGCTTTCCGCCCTGTTCAAAGTAAAGTTTAAATACAGATTTTAAATCCTGTAATTCGGATTGAAGTGTTGTTACCGTTTGTTGAATTCTTAAATATCTTTCAAACAAGTATTCTATGTTTTCAAGCTGTTTGGATTCCCAGTCATATTTTTGCAGATATAATTTTTTTAATTTCGGGTAAGCAAGTGCAAGCCCCATTGTATCCGCCATTGCGCGGTGATGATTATCAAGCGGCACCTTAAATTTAGCAGTTAATGCTTCAAGCCCGTGGGATTCCATATCCGGATATATTTCTTTAAACATTTGCTGCGAGTCAATTCGCGGGTTATTAATTTCCTGTCCGAAGACTCTTTTGCTTGCTTCATTTATGAATGTGTAATCAAATATTGCATTATGGGCAACTATCGGGTAATCCTGAATAAATTCCATTATTTTTGGCATTGCTTCTTCTTCTGTAGGAGCATCCTGAACCATCTCAGGGGTAATTCCGTGTATTGCGATACTTGATTTTCTAATATGCTGCTGCGGATTAATAAGAGTTTGGAATTCATCTTTAACTTTTCCGTTTTCAAGTCTTACGGCCGCAAATTCTACCATTTTTTCTTTGGTATAATCAAGTCCGGTTGTTTCTGTGTCCAAGACTATTTCTATAATTTTTTTTCTTGCCATATTCTTACCCTGTTATAATCTAATCAGATAATAGCACAAAAAAAAATTCTGTGGTAGAATACTTGCAGGAAAATTAAAATAAGGAGTGTTTGTCATGTCAAATGCAATTGATATTAGTGATGCTAATTTTGAAACAGAAGTTTTAAACTGTGACAAGCCGGTTGTTGTTGATTTTTGGGCAACCTGGTGCGGCCCTTGCAGAAAGCTTAGTCCTGTTCTGGATGAAATAGCTGCTGAGTTTGGCGATAAAGTGAAGTTTGTGAAGGTAAATACGGATGAAAACCTAAAAATTGCAAAAGATTATGCTATAAGCGGACTTCCAAGTTTACTTGTTTTTAAAAACGGAAAAGCTGTAGAAAGATTGGTAGGTTTAATGCCAAAATCTTCAATTATTTCAAATATCGAAAAACATATGTAATTTTTTAATAATTTATGACAGACAGAACTTCTCATCCCGGGAAGTTCTGTTTTTATGTAAAATTTATGTAACATTTCATAGATTATTCTAAAGTTCGGAAGAAATATGCCGTCCTCTTTAAATGAATAAATAGGAAAAGAAAGGCACTTTCTTCAATGAGCATAGAATCTTTAAGAGAACAACTAAAGCATGCATATTATCAGCGTCCGAAAGGGGAATCCTTGGAAGACAGGGTTGCGCATATTCTTGACAGATTAAAAGAAGACCCTCATTATGAAAAATGTTCGGAAGATGAATTATTAGGCATTGCTGCCAGCATGTATACTAATGGTATTATTGAGAACCTGACAGTTCAGCTTGAAGGCTATGTTACAGCAACGGGTAAACCTATGGATCCTGTGTGGGGTCAGTTTACTTATGATGAAATCCTCGGGATGGCAAATGACGGGGTAATGGTTCCGCAGGAGTTCCTTGACTGGGCGAATGCAATGGCGGATACTGATACAACTTCTTATGAAATAGAAGAATCTGCTTCTTCTGATAGTAATACTGCAAGTAACCTGGAAGTAGGCACGGATGATACTACAAGAGTCGGGCAGCAGAGAAAACTTCAAAAATTTTCATCAAAAGCAGAACAGCAGGAAGAGCTGCTCAGAGAGAAGAACGATGAGCTTCAGGCACAAGGCCAGGATTTAGCAGTTATACAATCAGATTTAGAACAAAACCAAAAGTTGACTCTTGATAAAATCAATAAAATTTCTGATGAATTTAATAAATTAAATGACAAAGTTAAAAACGGAGAGCCTTTAACAGATGATGAGATGCGCAGATACAGAGAACTCGGGTTATTGTTAAACACTCAGGGAGAAGAACTTATTGCGCAGTCAAATAATGTTGCAGCTGACATAGAAACCTTATTAACTCAGATGGATGATGTTAATAAGCTTGTTGAAGTTAACAAAGATATAAGCCGCACTCTTGAAAATTTGAGTTTGTTATATTCTGCAGCAGAAGGCGGTAAAACTCATTCATATTCCTATGGCGCGAGCAACGGTTTAAATACCTTCGGAGTAATGGAAGCTTACTCTTATGCGGCACAGAGTATGTCTATTGCATCGAATTCAGGTGTTATAGGTGTTGAATTAGACTTAAATTCAAATAATTTACAATTTAAAGCAAACTCAAATGAAGAAATTGCAAACACAACATTAGCCAGAGTTCAGGCATTAGAAGCGCAAGGTGAAGAGATTAATCCTGATAATAATACAACAACCCGGATTGCTGAAAACCAGGCTTCACCGCTAGAAAACGAAGAACAGCAAGATGGAGTGAACGATGAAACAGAAGTTAGGGCAGAAGAAAATAATACCCCTGAAACAGAAGAAGTTCAAACTGCTATAACAGGTGCAGCTGCTCCGACAGGAGAACAAGATGAATCTATAACTCCGGAACAGGACGAAACTTTTGCACGGCAGCCTGATGAGTTAGAAACTGTTGGAAATCAAATGCAGCCATCAGCGCAAACTGTGGCTGAAAGGGTCTTTAATTCCGTACAAACAGGAAATGTTACAGAAGAAGAAGCCGCCCAGGTTGTTGATAATATTCAGCCGCAAGACGATACACAAACAAATAATGTTCCGCAGACAACCGGAGCTACACCGCCTGCAGGAACCGCAGCCTCTGCTGAAGGTGCAGAAACTGTTGGAGATATCGAAGCGGCAGATGAAACAACGGAAGTTGAAAACACAGCATCAGAAACCGGAACAACAGCCGATGAAGCCATGGATCCGGAAGAAGCCGCTGTAAGAGAATATTTAACCGGCTGCACTTCAAAATCAACAGAAATGCAGACAATCACTGACAGTTTAACAGGATTAAGAGATCAGGTTAAAGATTTAAGGAAGTCCCGCCTGAGAGATACTATAAAGGCAGCAGCTGAGTTTAACAAAGCCTTTGACCGGTATGAAAGTCTTTTGGCAAGAGTTCGTACCGGAAATGAAATCTCGGAGGCAGATCAGGCAGAATACGAAAGGTTAAACGGAGTTCTTGATGCCCAAACCGGTTCATTATCCGTTGATATGCAAAATAAAATTAATATCCTTAATGAATTTTCTTCCACCGTAGAATCAGGTTTGTTATTGAGCAGTGAAAATCTGACTTATGCAAATACCGCAATAGAAGCAGGAAAAGCGTATGCTCTTGAAAATAACGAAGGCAGCCGAGAAAAAATAAAATTGTCTGCAGGCAAAGACGGTTTATACGACAGATTATACGGTAAAGAAGGCGAATCCGTCGGCAGAGATGTAATAGAAAGCGGAGAAGCGCTTGCAAGCCAAACAAAGTCTGCAAGAAGATTGCTCGTATTTTCTTCTTCATTAAACGGTTTTGCATCTCAGTATTCATCACAATTAACAGAAAATATGAACGAGAATAATGCAAAAGTTGCACCTCTTGCACAAGAATTCCAGCGCATTTTCGCATCAAAAGCAGAAGAAGAAAATCCTCAAACTGCTGCCGGCACAAACACCGTAACGCAAGAAGGCGAAACAATTCCGCCGGAAGCTGAAACTACTCCGGCAGAAACAGGTACTACACCGGAAACTTTAGTTCTAGGTGTTGAACCGGAAGTTCAGCCTGAACAAAATGGTGAAATTCAACCTGATATAGAATATGCCGCGGATAATATCAATGTTGTTTCTCCGGCAGAACCTGAAACAGATGAACAGTTACCTGAAAATAACAATAACGTTGTACAAAGCCCGGATAACAGAGAAGTTCAAATACGACAATCTCAAGCCGGAGTAAGGAGCATTACAAACGAAAACGGCACAGTAAATGCTCAAGTCAACGGACTTAATACACAGGTTCAAGAGGAAACTGATGTTATAAATACAGCAGCAAGAGCTGAATCTTCTGATTTGACACCGCCAAGGTCATTGAATTCCGCTTCGGAATTCAGCACGAGCAGAAATGCTGCCAATGTTGTTGATAATTCCGAAACTGATGTTGAAGAAAATATTGCAGCACTCGGAGATATTTCACAACAGTCACTCCAGATTGCAGCAGGAGCTGTTGACAGTACTGCTGGCATAAATGCCTTCAACAATATTCCGGCAGAAACCGAACCTGAAAATGCTGCAGCAAGGCCGGAATCTGAAGAAGGCAGCCAGCCTGATATACAGAATATTAATATGCAAACTCCTGATAATACTGATATTGAAGCAGGTCTGCAAAATGATGTCGCAGAAGGTATTGAACTTGCCGGACAAATTACAACAGAAGCAGAAGCTGTTGATGCCCTTGCTCAGGAAGGTCAGGCAACAGGTGCTGCAGTAGATGTTGAAGATGAAGTTAATACAACTGCAACAAGAGCTATGGAAGCAGGCAGTGAAGTTGAAGCAGATTCAGGTATTGCAGAACTTGAAGAAGCCGAATCAGAAGCTGTTTCTACCGCAGGAACAGAAGCTGTCAGAGAGATAGATGCATCAACCGCAGAATCATCTATGCCGGCGCTGAACACTCCGGAAGATGCGGGAATTTTGCAAAATACCAGAGGTACGGTAGCAACCGGTGTTGAAGATGTTGCAGAAGAGCTTTCCGAGCAGGTTGAAGAGCAAATGGCAGATGAATTAGCAAAATCAGCTTCGCAAAAAAATACCGAAAGCATCGTTGAAGATCTTGTAAAAGAAGCCGGACAACAGACAATAAGAGAATACGGCGGCAGACTCCAGCAAAAAGATTCTAAAGAAGATAACAAGAAAAAAATCTTGATGCAGTTTGAGCGTAAAAAACGTGACGCAATAAAACGCGGCATTGAAGAAGTTAAAAAATCAATGAATGCAAAATAATTACACGGCAGAAACGCATGCGGTTATTGCATCAATTAAGCGTTTTACTTTAACAATTTCAATCTTTTTTAAGTTGTTTGGAATATTGTTTGCATAAGGAACTATTGCTTTTTTAAATCCTGATGCAACAGCTTCATTAAGTCTTTTTTCGATGTTATTAACGGGATGAATTTCGCCGGAAAGTCCGATTTCACCTATTATAACAGTCTGCGGATCAACAACAACATCTCTTGCACAGGTCGCAATAGCAATAGCAATTCCCAAATCCGCACTTGGTTCATCAACCTCAATACCGCCTGTTACATTCACATAAACATCCTGCTTTGAAAAATTAAGCCCGACACGTTTTTCAAGTACTGCCAAAATCTGATGAAGCCTGCTTATATCAACTCCATTCGTAACACGACGCGGTGCTGGATATGATGTAGTCCCGACAAGCGCCTGGATTTCAACCAATAGCGGGCGGGTGCCTTCGCTGGTTACAATAATTGCACTTCCGGGTGCCGCAACTTGGGAGCGTTCGTTTAAAAAAAGTTCATTCGGATTTTTAATTTCATGAAGCCCGTCGGTTTGCATTTCAAATATCCCGACTTCAGATGTATTGCCGAAACGGTTTTTCATTGAGCGAAGCATTCTGTATGACTTGTATTTATCGCCTTCAAAATATATTACGGTATCGACCATATGCTCAAGAACTTTCGGCCCTGCTATATTCCCGTCTTTTGTTACATGTCCGATTACAATGGTTGTAATATTTTTGCTTTTTGCAATATGCATCAAAATATTTGTGCATTCTCTTATTTGGGAAACACTTCCGGCCGAACTTGCCACATTGTTTGAATATATAGCCTGGATACTGTCAATAATGGTAAAATCAGGTGAAATTTCTTCTATCTGCGACTTTATATTTTCCATATTGGTTTGAGGGTAAATATAGAGATTATCTGAATTTATATTAAGTCTTTCGGCTCTTAGTTTTAACTGTGAAGCACTTTCTTCTGCAGAAATATATAAAACTTTTTTGCCGGATTTGCACAACTGTCCGCAGGTTTGGAGAGTAATTGTTGATTTGCCTATACCCGGATCTCCGGCCAGAAGAATTAGGGAGCCTTGAACAAATCCTCCGCCCAAAATTCTGTCAAATTCTGAAATGTTTGTGCTAATACGGACTTCTTCTCCTATATGAATATCTTTTAAAAGGGCAGGCTTTTCAGTGTTAACAAATTCATTTGCAGCAGCGTTCGGCAGTTTCGAATCAAACTGAACTTCTTCAACAAGAGAACCCCAGCTTCCGCACTCGGGGCATTTCCCCAGATATCCGGCTGTTTCATATCCGCATTCCTGACAAATCCATTTTGATTTAACTTTCGCCATTTTTTCCCTCATATAGCTACAAACTTATTATACTATTAAAATTTTTAATACGCGTATTTTGTATAATAAGTTTCAAAAACATTTTTATGATATAATTTTTGTATGGATAAGAAGAGGCATATTAGTATTATCGGTTCAACAGGCTCTATCGGAACCCAGGCTTTGGAAGTTATTGACAAACTTCGTGATAAATTTGAAATTATAGCGCTTGCCGGCGGAAATAATGTTGAACTTTTAAAATTACAGGCAGAAAAATTTAAACCAAAATATATTTATGCAGCAAAACCTGTTTCGGTGAGCGGGGTTAAAACTCTTGAAAGCCTTGATGAAATTGCTGAAAATAGAGAAAATGATATTATACTTGTTGCGTGTTCGGGTAAAATCGGACTGAAACCGACACTAAAAGCTATAGAAAACGGTATTGATATAGCGCTTGCAAACAAAGAAACTCTTGTTATGGCCGGTGATATTGTAATGAAAAAGGCAAAAGAATGCGGTGTGAAGATTATCCCGGTGGACAGTGAGCATTGCGCAATCCACCAGTGTATAAAGGATATTTCACAAGTTGATAAACTTATTATAACCGCAAGCGGCGGGCCTTTCTTACACAAAACTATTGACGAAATAAAAAATGCGACAGTTGAACAAACCCTGAAGCATCCAAGATGGAATATGGGTAAAAAGATTACAGTAGATAGCGCAACCCTGATGAATAAGGGATTGGAAATTATTGAGGCGCATCATCTTTTCGGTTTTGATTATGATGATATTGAGGTTGTAATTCATCCGCAAAGCATTGTCCATTCAGCAATTGAATATAAAGACGGAAGTGTTATCGCTCAATTGGGATTGCCGAGTATGCATATTCCTATTCAATATGCTATAACTTATCCAGATAGATTTGAAGGAATAAAATCACGCAGTTTTAGTTTTTCGGAAATTGCACGGTTAGATTTTGAAAAACCTGACTTTGAAAAATTTCCGACAGTAAAACTTGCTTATCAGGCAGGTAAAACCGGAGGAACAGCCACGGTATGCCTTAATGCTGCAAATGAGGAAGCTGTGTTTGCGTTTCTTGCCGGCAAAATTAAGCTGTATCAAATATACGAAATCACAAAGAAAATATATGACGGGCATGAAGCAGTTAAAAATCCGTCAGTTGATGAAATTTTTGAAGTTGATGAAGCCGTAAGAGAAAAAACGCGCCAATATATAAATAAGTTAATATGATTAAATGAGGTGTTTTGTAGTTCCTGATGTTATTATTTTGTTATAAATAATGAGCGGAGGGCGCAAGTGCAATTAACACAACATTTACAATATATTATTCATTCGGCAAAAACCATAGCTTATGCAAGAGATTACAAATTTGTTGAACCTGAGCATATTATGCTTGCGTTATTTTTAGACGAAAACGATCTGCCTAAACTCTTTTTGAGTAACATAGGACTGGACAATCCGCGGCTTATAAGAGATTTTAACAACAGCATTCCGCGAAACGGTGGAACAAGAACAAAATATACAGACACTCCGCTTTCTCCTGCTACAATAAAACTCTTGGAAGATGCAGAAAAAGAAGGCTTAAAATTTCAGGACGATGTTGTCGGGATTGAATATACACTGCTGGCGCTCTTTAAATCTAACAATACTCTTATGAAGTATATTTTCGGACAATACAGTATTGACCTTTACGATTTATACCAAAAAATGCGCGAACAGATTGGTAATATTGAGCATGTTGATATTATTGACGGAAAGCCTGTCAGCCATGGCAAAAAATTGCCTGAAGAAGAACAACCGGCTCATAAAGATAAAAAAGACTCTAAAAATCCATCCAATTCCGCAAAAGAAAAAGAAGGCACTGCTCTTGAAAAATTTACAACAGATTTAACGAAAATTGCCAAAGAAAGCAAACTTGACCCTGTAATCGGGAGGGATGACGAAATAAGACGAGTTATCCAAATTCTTAACCGCCGCTCAAAAAATAATCCGGTAATTGTAGGGGAACCGGGTGTGGGTAAAACTGCTGTGATTGAGGGGCTGGCACAAAGAATTGCAACC
>CALUUU010000013.1 GCA_944324035.1 Candidatus Gastranaerophilales bacterium | reverse complement strand
CCATAAGACGGCAGCAAATTATCCAATTTTTGATCCGCTTTTAAAGTCGGAATTTTAATTTTACATGCAACAGCCCGGTTTACATTCTTATTTGCAACAACAAGCAGTGTCTTTCCTTGATAATGTCTTGCATAAGTAATTATCTGATCATTTTTATCGCCTTCTTTATCCAAGACAATAAAAGTACCCTTAGGACCTACAATATCTGAATATTCATCTCTCAAAACATGACAGTCTTTGATAAATGGCTCAAGAGTAGTTTCTTTGCCGCCGGGCTTTCTGGAAAGATTAAATAAGTCAAGTTTGCCGTAATGAACAGTCATCTCGTGATTATCTGTCATAGTATCAGGCGAATACTTATCAGCATAAGCTCTGGTGTAATAGTCACCTGTTTGAAATCCGTCAACCTGATACATATTTGTCATAGGAAGAGTTGCCTGAAGCCCCATAATCATCTTACAAAAATCGACCCCTCCATGGAACATCGGTGAAAGATCATCGTGAGAAGCAAAAGATGCAATCAATGATTTACCCGGCTCCAGAGTATATGACATATCAAGCTGTTCAATTACATAGTTAATAAATTCAGACGCTGACTTCCACTCATTAAACAGGTGATATTGACCATAATAAGAATCAAAGCCTGCTCTGAGAGCATCATCCGGTCTGTCTGCCGGCATGTTTACCATAGGTGAAGCATCTTCATGGGTATATGTTTCTGCAAGCCAAGCGAATTCAGGATCTCTTTGTCTTGAATATTTAATTAAAATATCCCAAAACTCAACAGGTTTAGCCCTTGCAACATCGGCTCTTATACCATCAACACCTAAGTCAATACACATGTCCACAAATTGTTTATGTAATTCTAATAATTTAGGATTAAGAGTCCTTTTACCCTCATCTTCCCAAGGCTGAAACATTCTGATATCATTCCACCCTTGCGGAGTTTTGGCCATACCGTCTTTTTCCATAGCCATCCACTCCGGATGCTGTTCAAACATCTCTGTTGAAGCACAACTCGGAAGATCAATCATAACCTTAATATCACGCTTATGACATTCATTGATAAAATCTTTAAATTGTTCTTTCACAGGACGCGGATCATTCTTATCCGCAAGCATAGGATCTATTGCAAGCATATCCAAAGGTGAATACACCGAACCTGCTGTACCCATTGCCTGCTTTGTTCCCGGCGGATGAACAGGAAGGACATGAAGGGTATTAAATCCGTCTTCTTTCACCTCATCAAGACGATCAATAGCATTTTTAAAGGTGCCGTGTTCTTCATTTCCGTCAATATATTCATTGCCGTTTTTATCTTTTGCATTGAATATTCTTGGAATTATCGCCAGAATTTTTGCATCACAATTTCTAAATAAGGTTCTAAGATCGTTTGTATATAACATCTTCTTAACCGGCTTGCTCTCTTCAACATTAGAAGTTCCCTCAGGCTTATTTACTGCCGGGGCATTAATCATTGCCTGATTGTCAAGATATTGTGATAAAAGTCCGCCTTGAAAATTTATATTATTCGCGGCATAGGCTTTTTGCGGGTTATAATTATTAGTCCGCTGCTGAATATTGTTTAGTTTTAAATTTAATAAATTTGTTGTATTCAACATATCAAATCCTATTTCTTTTTATCTACCTTTTTACTGCCGCCGAAGAAGAACTGTGAAAGTACAGTAACCCCAAGCAACCCTAAACCGATACCCTTAAACATTTTGTACCATTTATTCGTATTATAGGTGAGTTTTGCAGTGTTTGAAATCATTTCATCAAGCGGAGTTCCAACATAAAGACTTCTTAGATTTGGCGAACCGCTTGAATAAATACGACTTCCGTCTGAATTCCACTGGTCAAGCATAACTTTTGAAGGGAATGCAAAATTATTAAGGTTGCCGATTTCATCAACCATATTTTTCCTATATTCTTCCAACATATTTTTGACAATTGTAAATTCCTGAAGTGCAGAATTTGTTTCTTGTTGAATTGGGCCGTCAAACAGGGCATTCATTACACGCTTAAAGAAATTAGTATCGCTTTGAATAAATACACCCTTAGAAGCCAATGCCTTTTCATTATAATAATTAAAGTGAACAGTACCGTCAGAGTTAAATGTCAACGGCCCGAAATCCTTGTCATTCGGCGCAAGATTTCTTAAGAATTCAAATTTTACAGAATAATCTGAAATTCTTCCGCTTACAGTTAAAAATTCGCTGAGTGCATATACTTCTTCTTTAACTTCTTTCAACATCTTTTGTGTAATATTTCTTGTTTCAACATATGCATTATGGTCATGACCAATTTTAATCTTATAATGATTAGCGAAATCCAGGTTTGGATCATTTACAACTGCTCTATAGAAATTAAGAGTATTAAAAAATCTCGCAAATGAATTTTTAACACTTGACAAATTGTTGTCAACAAAGGCTTTTGATACCTTCAACAAAGAACCTGTATCATTTCCGTTTTTACCAACAAGTTTTTCTACAGTCCTTGTCAAACCTAAATCACCAAAATCTTTAGCTACGGCTGCATATGAAGCTTCTAGCTGCTTTATATATTTTCCTTTAAGATCATCCGGTTTTACGGTACTTTCGATTTTTTTCTTATAAACATCAGCGGCCTTTTTTATTACCTGCTCATATTTATTCTTATCGGCAGCTATTTTCTGGAATTTAGACTGGAGTAATTTTGCAACAAGCGGTCTGTCATATCTTGTACTTGCAATTTCTTCGTTGGTAATTTCCAGGATACCTGTTAACTCTTTTACAAAATCATTCCAGAATTTACCTTTGGACGTATCAGGTGCAAATGCAATCTTTTTAAATGCATACTCGCTCAAAGCATTGTTTTCTGCACAAAAATCAGACATTCTTGCCGCAATCTTTTTAATGGTATTTTGTGCCTCATCATCCAATACTTTTGCAGGACGATTTGTTAACACTGCCATTAACGGGCCTTCTCCGACAGAATTGCCGTAAAACGCCTTTACTATATTTTTAACTGTACGTTTATCAACTTTTGTTCCGTTTTTATTGAGTTTTTGTAAATTCTCAACAACACCTGAAACTACAGAATCTGCCATATCCTTAAGCTGCATTGCATCAAGTTTCTGTCCGTCAAACTTATCAAAAATAGCTGTAAGCTGCTCATTAGTCGGAATAATTTTGGCAATTTCCGCATGCAGATTTTTATCATTTGAAACACTCTTAACAACAGATGCTACTGTTTCTGTAACAGTTTTTTTCTGCAATTTTGATACAATAAACTTATCTGATGTTAACATGTTCGCCAAATCAGCTTTCATACCTTCTGCAACTTTAGGGTTTAATTCCTGAGTTAAGGCAGTTGAAAGACTATCCAAAATTTCATCATTTACAGGTCTGCCTTTATACATTTCAAGAACACTGTTAACATCTTTTTCTATATTTCCGGTTTTATATTTTTTCTGCACTTCAGAAAATTTAACCAGTATATTATCAACTTTTTTATTCATAAAGTAACTGTATGTATTCTCAAGTACAGGTTCCAATTTATTACAAATCAATGAACTTAAAAGCGGAGTAGCGGGGCCGGCTGTCAGCATCCACATAGTATAATTTTGAAGTGCTATAGTACGCATTTCATCCTGTACAGCATCCCTTTTATTAGGCATATTTTCAGGAATTCTTCTTCTTTTGGCAACCCTGTTGATTGTTTTATCCGAAATCATATCATAAGGCAGATATTGGTTATCCTGGAAAAACTCTTTTTTCCTGCCCTGGCTGTCCTCATACCGCATAAAAGGATTAAAACCATGAATAACTATTGCAGGAATTTCTAATGCCAAATAACGCCACAAAGACATTGAAGCAAAAAATGCTGCTAAACCTACAAACTCCATACCTTTTTTAACAGGAGTTTTTTTCATATTAAACAGATAAGCAGCTATACCAAGACCGCCGAGTTTCATCCCGACATCGTTCAGTTTCCCTAACTGGTGGTCATTTGCATCCCCTTTCCAGGCAGATTTCAAAGCTTTCATATCATAAATCATATCATTGGCAAATGCCGCCGGAGCAGCCCATATGTTATCATTTATAATATGTCCTTTTGGCGGAAGCGGTCTGATAAAAGTCCGGTTTGCCAGCTCTCTGTTGATATCAAAATCAGGTTTTGCCTTACGTCTGGTAACTATTTCAATATTATCCGAAGGTTTCTGGCTATTCTGAGGTAAAGTTTTATTTTGTATGTAGCTGTTAATTAAATTTGTCTGCATTTAGTTCACCACATACTTTCTGTCCTTTTCTATAATATCTGCCGAATCAAGCTTTGACGGCTTATTGGAACTTGTAAGGACATTAACAATTCCAACTAAAGTAGATGCTGCTGCAGTACCGGCAAGCGTAAGTCCGGCATACTTTTTAATACCTTTTGCACCCTCAGGTCCTTTTACAAAGGCTGAAATACTGTCTGCCATACTGTCACAGAAAGTACCCATTGATGCAATGAACCTCTTTGGCTGCCAGAATTTTAATGTTGCAACTTTAAAATAATCATCCCAAGGCTTTTGAAGTGCAACGCAAACACCAACAGCAGCCCATAAGTATGAAGAGAATGTTTTTGCAAAGTTTGTTTTTACGGCAATTTCCTTAATTCTTGGTTTAGCATCCTGATCTGAATCTTTAAGATTTGTACCCAACCCGAGCTTTTTAGCGACCTTATCATAATATATATTCATTGGTTCACCTTTTGAGGTGTCGCCGTAATTCAAGTTCCAATACGGAAATTCCAAACTTTCATAAACTTTATGAAACTCAACAGACGGCGTATCTCCGTCATCTTTACGCTCAGGAAGCTTATAACATAATTTTACATACGGCTGTTCCGTATCAACCCCGGTAAACCATTTAACAGGAGTGGTAACAAAAGATTTTGAAAAATTCTTAGCCAAGCCGTAGAACAAAACGCCAAGAGCCATCTTTTTACCGAATGCAGACGCAGACGCTATATCCCTATGGGTTGCAAACAGCTTATTTGCAGAATTAAATACTGCCATAAGCATTGCACTGCCGGCTAAATAAGGAACGGTGCCCATTGTAAGGAATTCGTAGAAATTTGAATTTTTACTTCCCTTCAACCCCCTTGCCGGATACATTGTTATCGCATTACTAAATTTATCCCATGAAATATACATACGGTTACGCAAATTATTATCGACCGGAACAGCCTGGTGTTTTTTTAACTCACTCTTGCTTATACGTTTTCCGTTATGAGTGACGAAAAGATACTCTTCTTTTTCCGGTTCCTGAACATTCCCTGATTTTGCATGTGCATCCTGCTTTGCTGTAAACAGGATATTATTATTACGATAATTTTGAACAGGTAAAATCATTTCCACTCCACACATATGTCTAAATGTATAAGACACCTGAATATTTTTTTTTGCTAGCTTTATATCGTTTGTTACATTTTTTTACATTAATAAATGCTGAAAAATACCGCTGCAAAAAGGCCTGCAATAATACAATAATAACCAAATATTGCAAGAGAAAATTTTGATACAAATTTCATAAAATATTTAATACATAAGTATCCGACAATTCCGGAAACAAGAGTTCCTGCAATTATAGCATGCCAGTTATAAGCAAGAGCTTCATGGACATCAATATGCACAAGCGGATACACCATAGAAGCCCCCAATATAATAGGAATACTCAATAAGAATGAGTATCTTGCTGCAGTAGTTCTGTCAAGCCCGCTGAAAAGTCCTGCTGCAATAGTCCAGCCTGATCGCGAAAACCCGGGCAGTGCCGCAAGTCCCTGAGCCAAACCAATAAAAATTGACGATTTTAAATCTACTTCACTTTTTTTAACAGCAGCCCTTTTGGAAAACCATTCACTAAAAAGAAGGAGAAATCCGGTCATAAAAAGGAGTACTCCTGATAATTCAGGTTTGAATACCAAGGCCTCGGCAACGCCCTGAAGCGGAAGCGCCATTACAACGGTAATAAAAGTTCCGAATATTATATATAATCCCATTCTAGCCTCAATATCAGACCAATCTTTAGATTTTAGAGCCTTCCACATAGATATACAAATTTTTGCTATGTCTTTTCTAAAAAATATTAAAACTGCAATAAGAGTACCCAAATGAACCATTATATCGAAAAATACTTCTTCATTTGAGTGCTGGACAATTTCAATACCCTTAAATACTTTATAAAAATTTGAAGTAAAAACCAGATGAGCGGAACTTGATATTGGCAAAAACTCACTCAAACCCTGCACAAAACCCATCAGCACTGCTTGTATAAAATTCATTTCGAAAACTCCTGCCTACACTTCTTCTTCATAATAGCTGGCACAAGAAGTCTGGGTTTCCCACACAGAAATCCTGCTCAACTGGACAATTTTTTCTTTAAGTTTTGAATAAATAAATGCCGCAATCATCTCACTGCTTGGACTTTCGCCGTTAAATTCCGGCAATTCATTGATATCTTTATGATCAAGAAGTGACAAAACAGCATTTAATTCTCTTTTTAATACTTTATAGTCAATTAAGATATTGCTCTTATCTAAAGTTTCACCCTTAACATATGCCTCAACCATCCAATTATGACCATGCTGATTTTCACATTCCCCGTCATAATTCAGTAAATGATGAGCAGCAGAAAAAAATGCCTGTGTTTTTATTTCATACATAATTATTCTCCCTGATTTTTATTATAAGCGGTAATATAATCACAAAACTCTCTGACAGCTCCGCGTCCGCCGTCTTTAGATGACACCCAGCCGGCTATGGATTTTACCTCGCTGACCGCATCTGCAGGACACCCTGCAAGTTTTACTTTTTCCAAAATACAAATATCCGGGATATCATCCCCTATATAAGCAACTTCATCAAATTTCAGATTATACTTAACTAAAAGTTCCTCCAATTTTGCGAGCTTATTTTTAACACCCTGATGAAGTTCTGTAATTTTTAAATCACACGCACGGCGTTCAACGGTTTTGCTGTTACGGGCTGTTATAATTGCAGTAATTATTCCGGCTTCATTAAGCTTTACTATCCCATGACCGTCCTTTGCATTAAATGTTTTATATTCAATTCCGTTGTCGTCGTACGTAATGCTTCCGTCGGTTAATACACCATCCACATCAAACGCGGCTAATTTTATCATTTTATTACCTCGCCAGAATATTATACTATAAACTCATCCAAAAATACGAATTTAAACAAAAATATTAAAATTTTCATAAAATATTCCGAATACACATATATGAAATCGCTTAATACAAAAAACAAATATTTAAGTTATGATTTTACGGATTCGCAGAAAATAATAGCGGATGTTAAGGATTATATAAGGAAATATGAGTGTCCTGAACTTAGAATAGACCTGCAGAACCTGAATATTATGGATGCAGCAAAGATACTGATTATGACATCTACTTATCACAATAACAAATACCCTGAAGGAAAACTCATATGTAAAACACAGTCAGCAATTAAAAATTTTATTTCAAACACGACAACCAAAAATCTTGAATTTATTGTATAATTTTTCCGTAAGGAGAAGTTATGAATATTAAACATTCAGAAAAAGCCGGCGAACTTTTTATGCAGGGTTACAACTGTTCTCAATCCGTTGTCGGAGCATTCTGTGAAGAACTCGGAATGGATTTTGAAACCGCTGTAAAGCTTGTATCTCCGCTTGGCGGCGGCAT
Organism: Candidatus Gastranaerophilales bacterium; assembly: GCA_944324035.1. Classification (GTDB taxonomy): domain Bacteria; phylum Cyanobacteriota; class Vampirovibrionia; order Gastranaerophilales; family Gastranaerophilaceae; genus UBA1221. The sequence goes on along the minus strand of CALUUU010000013.1, from coordinate 13,330 downwards.
GGGAAGACTCAGAGAAGTATGCGGGGCTGTAAGCGGCATGTTTCTTTTAACCGGCATGATATTTGGATACACAGAGCCAAATAACCTTGAGGTTAAGGGTAAACTCTACGAAAGAATTCAGGAACTCGCCAAAAGATTTAAGGCTAAACACAATACAATAATTTGCAGAGAACTTCTTGAAGGAATAGAAACCTCGGATTCTCCGGAGCCGTCAGAAAGAACTGCAGAATACTATCAAAAAAGGCCTTGCCTTAAAATTATAAAAGAAGCCGCTCAAATTTTTGAAGAATACCTTATTGAACAAAACATAAAGCTCAACGATATTCCAGCAAAAAAATAAAATTTATAACAAAAAAATTTTTATTTATGTTTTATACTTAAGATATGAAAATATTACCATGCCTTGGGATTTTCGCAACAGCCGGCGGCCTTATTATCGGTTCTGGCTCTGCAAAAGCGGTAAAACCTCAAATCCCGGAAAAACAAGACGTATTTGAAAGAACAGTTATAGTACCCCCTGAAGGAACCAGTAATGATTCTGTGCTTTTGTTTGCACCGTATCCTGAAATTTTCATCATGGGAGAAAGAAAAACTGCCGCGATAGTAGTAGATCTTTCTAAAAATATCTTATACAAATATAATGAACTCGGAGAACCTGAAAAAGCATACTTAATCGCAAGCGGCAAGAAAAACACTCCGACAGATCCCGGAGTAAGAATAGTTTCGCATGTCGAAAAATATCCCTACAAAACAGCTCCTGCTTCTACAAAAAGAAGACGCCAGCCTTGGAATTACGGCCCGAATGCCATAATACTTAACAAATTAGACACTGAAACAGGCAAACAAAGCCAGACCGGAGAATTTATACACGGGAACAATAATCCTGCAAGTATCGGCAAATACGCATCACTCGGCTGCATGCGGATGGACAACGAAGTTATAAAAGAATTATCCAAACAAGTAAAACGCGGTGATATTGTAATAATAACAAGAGAATAAGCATGAATAACATTATCAAACTAAATCTTGCAAGAAATTGTTTGAGATACCTGATAAAAACCTATGAGATAAAAGAGATTTACATGCCGTTTTACATATGTCCGGAACTTATCAGAGCCGCAAGAAAAGAAAAATGCAGGCTTAAGTTTTATCATATTGACAAAAATTTTATGCCGCTTAATGAGTTTTCTGAAAACTCTTATATTTTATACCCAAACTACTTTGGAATTTGCTATAAAAATGTCAGCCGGTTGACCCAAAAATACAAAAATCTTATTGTGGATAACGCCCACAATTTTTACCTTGGTAAATGCGGTCTTGCTTCATTCAACTCTCTAAGAAAATTTTTCAACGTAAAAAACGGAGCTTATCTTTACACAGACAAGACTCTCCTACATCAATTTTGTCAAGATACATACTCATATAAAGAATTTGCTGCCCCACTCAGCTATGAAGAGCTGGTTCAAAATGAAACAAGGTTAAACAATGAAGATATAAAATTAATTTCTAATACAACCGAAAAAATAATTAATAATCTTGATTTGGAAAAACTAAAACAAACAAGACTTGAAAAATTCTATAGCTGCCACGAAAAATTTAAAAATACCAACGAACTTGATATCGAACTTGCGTTAGAAGATATTCCGTTTGTCTATCCTTATTTAACAAAGAACACGACAACAGCAATCCGGCTTGAAAGAACCGGTCTGCTTATTTTCAGGTACTGGAATGCCTTACCTCAGAATTTTCCGGAATATGATTTTTATAAATATCTAATTCAGATTCCGCTAAATTAAAGATAGCATTTCTTTTCCTGACCTTCGACGCCGGCGTAAAGTTCAATAAATTTCTTGGCCGGACTTGAATCAATTTTTGTCAGCAGCACTTCTTCAATCTGGAAAAATCCTACTTCTGCAGACATTTCAACATCAATTCTGATAGGTTTATTCTCTCCATGGTGAATTCCGATACGATTTATGGCATTTGCAGAATACTTGTGAATATCTCCGACACGCGGGGCATGATTAATTGCCATAGGTATACGTGCCCTGCCTTTTGTCATATCACACCCGTCTGCAATCAAAATTATACCGGCTTCAATTGAATGGATTTTTCTTGTGGACATATGCCCGATAATCGCCTCTGTTGCAACCGAACGAATTATAACCCTTCTATGCAAATCATTCGGGAACACATGCATCAAAGCCCTGTCTATAATCGGCTGAGCCAAAAGCGCAGACATCTCTTCATGCCCCTGCCTGCCGATTGCCATACCCAAATCATGCATCAAACCTGCAAGAATAACCGCACACATGCTATCTTCAAAAGTACCTATCTTTTCTTCTTCCAAAGATGTCTGAATGCCTGATTCCTGAAGCAGGTTAAGCATCTTTATGGCATTTCCGACAACCTGGCGCATATGAACAGGCCCATGGTCATTAAATCCCAAACGTCTGATGGATACGTTATTAGCATAATCCTGCATCTCCTGAAGTTCATCATCATCAAACAAATAAGTCACAAGTTCCAAAGCCTCAGGATGATTTTTTAAGCGTCCTAATATTTTAGATTCTGTAGAAATTTCTTTAACTGATTTCATAATTATATTCCCTAATTACTATCTTATAATTATAATATACCACATTATGCATCTTTTGCAGCATTATCCTTACGGGCGGTAAATTTATCTATTTTTTCGGCCATATAAGTCGATATTACAGGAAGAATTCCGTAATATATCCCAGCAAACACAAGTGCCGGACGCAAGATATTTATGCCGTCAATATATTTGTGAAGTTTCACATCTCCAATATTAGCCTGTTTAAATTTTTCAACAAAACCTGCTGTTTTATTCTTGACAAAATTGTCTATCCCGTACCCTAAAATTAAAGTTGCAGCAGTTGAAACTACAAAATTATAATCCAGCGCTTTTTTACGGTTTTCTTTAATTTTTTTACTGTGGTTGGTTGTAACAACAGAAGCCCCTGCAAGTAAAATATCAGTTGCAGCTGTCATATGCTTTGCGATATTAGCCTCATCATTTTCAAATTTTTGCAAAAAGCTTTGTATATGTTTATTATTAAATAATTTTGCAATCTGCTTTGAAATACCGTCCGTAACATTCCCTTTAAATGCTACATTTTTACTCTCCGGCTTTTGCTCCGGCGGCTGTTTTACTCTGATGTTAAAAAATTTATCCATTATAACAGGAATTAGGGCAACAGTTAATACAGACTTAGGAATTGCAGTAATAAATCCGGCACTGAGTTTTAAAATCTGTGCCCCGAGCTTATAACTCTTTGATTCCAAAAGCATAGAAGCATTCCCTGTTAAATTTTTTATGGTATTCGGTTTTAAAAATTTAGACGGATTTCTATCAATATTATTCATTGCGCTTTCAATAGGCAAAGCAATAGCCTCAATCATACCGAATTTTATAATCCCGGAGCCAATGGAATTGGCAATTGCATACTGTTTATTCTCTTTTTCCGTATCCGGGGTTAACTTTATAGCCAAAGGACGGGCAGTTAAAGACATAAAAAGCGATGTCATTGCAGTAAAACTGGAACCATGTTCTGAAATATATTCAAGATTCTTTAACAAAAACCTGTTGTTTAAAGCGCCTTTAAAATTTGTATTACTGCTTCTTATATTGTTTACACGCATATCTATCTTTATTTTATAATAAACATAATGGATATAAAAGAATTTTTTAAAGCTGAAATCAAAGGCTGGGGAAAATATGAAAGAATGATTTTCCCGCTTGTAATTTTGCTTATAACATGCATATCAATATACCTGAATGACAGCAAAATCGCGCTAATTTCTGCCATTTGCGGCATAAGTTATACTATATTGGCCGGGAAAGGGAAAATTTCCTGCTATCTGTTTGGTTTGACAAGTACAATTTGTTATTCTTATATTGCTTATAAAAATACACTTTATGGCAATCTATGCCTTAATATGCTTTACTATTTTCCAATGCAGATTATAGGTATTTTTCAATGGAAGAAACATTTGCAAAAAGAAACACGGGAAATAATAAAAACAAAACTGCCGGTTAAAGAATTTGTATATTATATGACAGCTGCCATTATAATTTCGGGGATACTCGGTATTATTCTAAAATTTAGAGGAGATGTAACTCCTTTTATAGATTCAGTCACCACTGTGTTTTCAATAGCCGGACTTATTTTTACGATAAAACGCTGTATTGAGCAGTGGTATATTTGGACACTTGTAAACGGACTGTCCGTCATCATGTGGATAAAAGCTTATCTGCATGGTTCCAACTGCTTTGCCACCATCCTTATGTGGCTGACATACTTTATTCTGGGGCTGTATTTTCTCTACGCCTGGAAACGCAAAATGAATATTAATACAAAGTTACCTGATTAGATGACGTACAAGAGGGGCTGCATAAACATTCGCCAAATTCGCAACTCGGCGAAATCCTGCTTTTACAAACATCAGGGGCGTATCTGAAACCCTGTCATAGTCCCCTATAACTACAAGACAATTTTTTCTGAGCCGGGATTTTATATTCGAAACAAGCTTCCATCTCTGCTGATTATCCGCCAGATACGGCCAAAAATTTTTGCAAAAAACAATCGTATTATCACGCGGTACTGTCAAAATATCTTTTGTTATATCTGCCACAAAATAATTAATATTTTTACAAAGTTCAGGCTGCTTTTTTACAAGCACCGGGTCAATATCAAAGCCCGGAACCGGCGGTACAAAATATTTCCTGAATTTTCCGCCTGTAAATTTATTTATAGCGGTTTCATCATGAAAATCCATATTTATAAAATCACCTTTGGCAAATTCTATTACAGTATTATCAATATCCTTTGCGGTTATCGGCAGAAATTTTTTGCCGCCATCCGGAAATTTTTCTTTCATAAGCATTAACAACGACAACGGCTCGGAACCGTCAGAACATGCATAACACACTACATTAACCTTATCTGTCATCTTATATTTTTCCGTAATAAAATCTGTAAATTTCTGCCAATCTAAATCGTTACGGAAAAAATTTGTTGTATTACGATACTTTAATCTGCCCTGCTCATCCCGTACTGTCCTTGCAACACTCTGAAATGCAGGCTGATACCTATTTGTTTGATAATTTACCGGATATATTCTCATACTCTATAAAAAACTGCTAAATAAAAATTTTTGCTATATAAAAAAAGGAAAGGGGCTCGTCGCCCCTTTCCATTCTAAATGAACTAAAGTCAGTATTTTTAACTGATGTATATATAAAGTATTTTCTCTTTAAATAATTGCAAAAAAAGCAAAAACTGTTACAATTCGTTGCAAATAAGAATGAAACATATTTAAACAAATCCTGATGATAAAAAATTACGATATACAGATGCTTCTAAAACTTTATCGGATAATCATCCGGAAGTGACGGTATTTAATCCTGAAACAGCTCAAGAAGCTGTTTACTCAAGTTCTGTTGAAAATTATTACAGAGCAAACGGAATTTTCGGTGACACAGCAACAAAGCAAAAAGAGTATCCTAATCAGAGATTTGTTGAATCAAGAATTAATAATCGCACAAAATCAACAGAAGGCGTTGAAGATGTAACATTAGACATAAACGGATTTTTTGTCGAAAAAACGGCAAGAGATGCAAAGATGGCGGATATTTTTGCAAAACAGATAGGAACCTGGATGTCTGACGGCAAAGTTGTCGGCGGCGGGTTCGCTCTTGAAAAAACTGATGCATACAAAATGGCGCTGCAAGTAAACAGTGATGATTATACGATCAGAGAAACAGAATATAAAGGTCAAAAAGAGCAACACGCATATTTTGATACCGCAAAATCTGATGATTTGGTTACACTTTTTTCTACAGAAGTAATTGACGGGAAAGAGTATATTGCAATAAGGGATGACAGTGATGTAATCCACTATTTTGATAAATCTGACAATTTAAAAGAGGTTAAACTGGATATTTAAGTCAGATTTCCTATTCTATACAAAAGAGTCAGCCGCAAAAATTTTTCTTCATATGCTTTATTTTAGTGTTAATATAAAAGCAAAAGGAGAAAACTAATGTCTGAATATATGGAAGGCGGAAGCCGCTTTGAGCGAATAAACAATAATGCTTTTTGGGCAAATGCACACCTTGATACCCGCTTGCAGCTTGATAAAAACAATATTGATGAAAATTATAATCACATAAAGGATTGTATTGATAATCCTACCACCGGACTTATTGCAGGAAGAAAATACAGAACGCTGAATTATCCAATGCATTACGCCAGAAACCAGAGAGATTTGTTTGAATGTTCAAAAATGCGGCAGGTAAACAATGAATTTGTTAAAAAATTTAAAAAACTTTATCCGAAAACCGCTGAAGCGCGTTTATATTTGATAAACATGCAAAGTATTGTACAGAACTATGTTAAACCGATAAAGAAAACTCTCCGCCGCTCACTTTTTAAACTCACAGGGATTTAAAGGTATACCCGGCTATGAAACGAATATTTTAAGGGCACGCTATTGTGCTTTTTTCTTGTCGTGAAATATCATGTTCATCACAGGATGTAAAATTATTTGTGAAAGTATCGGAGCACAAAGCGCTAATATAAATACAGTCGAGAGAATAGAGCTTAACTCTCTTACTCCCTTGCCAAACCTCAAATCTTTATTTATGGTAAGAAGTTTGTTAAATCTTTCCTGCGCAAGCTTTTTCTCATCTTTTGATTTCGCATTTTTAATTTTTAACAGTTCCGCATCAAACAAATCCAGTTTTCTTGTATTCTCAGCGCCGTTTGTCTTAGAGGCTCTTGCTTTTTTACTCATAAACTTATAAACGTTATTTTTTATAGGATTAATAAAACTTAAGTATAATCCAAGGCAAAATGATTGATATAACAGTTCTTTTGTTGCTGCATACTTTTTAGAGCGGTTATTTGCATGTTTGTCATAATATATAAAAGCCGGTCTGCCTAATGCTTTTAACGTTGTTTCAACAGTAATAGCACACGCCGTAGTCTGTGCAAATGCTGCCATCTTTGGGTTTGAGATAGTATTTCTGATATTTATTAAACTTTTCCTTATAAATGGATTTTGTATTTTGGATACTTGCATGAACTACACAACTTTCATTCCGTTTCTATGGTAAATAGAACCGGTATATGGGGGATAACTATTTAAACTTTTTACACTTTTTGTTTTGGAAGGTGATTTTATACGCTGATTAGGCATAGGGGCTGATACTGCGTTAGGATCATAATTTGGCATTAATTTTTTCATAACATGCGGCATAAATATGTTACAAAATTTTGGAACAAAATATCCGGCCGCCAGACAAATTCCAAAGAATGACATTACAGCATTGGCTCGTTTATACTTAATAGTTCCTTTTTGGGTAAGGCTTTTGGCAGCTTGTTCACCCAAGAGTCCGAAAGCTAATGTTGTCGGAACCCCGATAAATTCAGTCATTAATTCTCTGAGTGCTGCATATTTTCTGGCATCCGGAGCTTCTTTTTTATCTGTAATACTTAGAATAGGACGTACAGTACCTTTTCCGCAGGCAATAGCCATTACTGTATATATCGGTTTATTGTTTTCACCAATTGTTTCACACAACTTATGGATAAATGTCATATTTATTACACTATCTGTTTTATTTATGCAATTTAATATTACAACTAATAAAACAGATTACAATACAATAATTAACAATTTAATATTTTTTTAATAATTAGCGCATACCGATTTTTTGTCTACGTTTAGCTATTTCGCCTCCCAAATAGCTAAAGTCCGGTCTTGCAGCACTGCCGCCGGTTCTGCCTGATGCAACTGCAGCGGACGCTGTAGGGCTTCCCTTTTTAGCTGAATATTTTTGTCCTAAATCAGAAACTTTTTTGCCTACTTCTTCACCGTTGTCAGCAAGCCAATCGCCTGCTTTTTGGAATACTGAGCCTCCGCCTTTTTCAGCAGTTTTACCAGCTGTTTTTTTAGCAGCAGCCTCGCCGGAAGCCTTCAATTTATCTATATCGACTTTTTTCCCTGTAACGTTACCGCTGGCATCTTTTACATCCGTTTGCTCAAGCATGTCATTTACTTTTGCACCTGCATCATCACCTTTTACTGTTGACATAAGATTTTCTTTACTAATTTCTCCATTTTCAATTTTACCTGAGAGTTGTTCTTTTGCTCCTGCAGCATATTCTTTTTTGGTTAACCCGCCTAGCTCGTTATTTGCTTTTGCTTCATTTGCAGCCTGTTTTGAAGCCAATGCGACAGCGGCTTTTTCCTGACCTTGCTGTACACTTGCATCAATTGCTGCCATCTGGGATTTCATTTGTTTAGTACCTTTAACTGCGCTTGCTCCTGTTTGAATAGCTGAACCGGCACTTGATAAAGCCCCTGCTATATTACCTTGTGCAGCATATGTTAATGCCATTGCAGCCTGAGCCGCGGTTTGTCCGTATTGACCAACATTCTGTGCAACTACTCCGACTTTTTGTGTATAACCGCCGGCTGTAGCAAGGGCTCTTCCTGCAGCTGCTGTCGGCGGATATCCGGACATTGCGTTACCTGCAATTTCCATACCCTTCCCGACTTTTTCGGTAATATCGCCAACCTGTTCAACGGTTTGTGCTATATCATTAATTTTTTGTTCGACTTTCAACATTTTATCAGAAAGTTTTTCCTGATTTTGGTTAGCTTTCTGCATCTTTGTGTAGTATTTATTTTTCATTGTTACCGTAGTCTGCATTGTAATTACGGCTTTATTTTGTTTCGTTTGAACAGTGTTCATTCTAACACCGATTTCAGTGTTAGCATTAATTTTTTCGTCAATTGTTGCGTTCAAACTTTCAATTTGTGAACTATTGTCTGTTGCTGCGCCAGAACTGCCGCCTGCAGAATCAGTTGAACCTGTAGAAGCTGTTGAATTCATACCTCTTGTTTGAGGGGTGTTATTATCTTCAGAACCGGCAAGTTTTAAGGAAAATGCGCTTTTTTCTCCGGCACCTGTGCTGTCAGCTCCTTCTGACTGTAAGCTTGTAATTTGAGATAAAGCCGCATCAATTTCAGCTTGATTCTGATCCATTTGAGCGTGTAATTGAGCCATTTCCTGCTGGCTTTGAGTCATTGTTTTCTGCGCAGAATTCATTTGTTTGTTTAATGCTTTTGAATCCTTTTTCAAATCTTTGCTGTCAGCTTTTGCGTCTTTTGACATTTTAGTTGCTTCTTTTTGATCGCTTTCGGATTCATTGCTTTTTGTTTCAGCTGTTTCAGTTCCGCTTTCTGCTTCAGCATTTGCTACATCGCCATCAGATTCTGAGTAATCGCTCTTTCCGGTTTTATCTGTACTTTGTGTAGAACCGGTTGAACGTGCAGCAGGAGTTTCACCAGCCTGCTGTGTTGAATTATTTGCATCAAGTTCATTTCTGCGTGCTTCAAGACGTGCTGCAAGAGCTTCAAGTTTCATATTTGTCCCTTCTTTTGCCATTCTTACCTGAAGCTGAGTTTGCGCTTTTGTTACATCTTGTTTTGTTTCTAATTTATCAGGATTTTCATACAATGCTCCGGAATTTTGTTCTGTTTTGCCAGTTTCCGTTGTGGAAACCATATTCAACTTACTGAATACATTGTCGTTTTTATTAACATTTCCGGCGGTTTGTGTTCCTGCAGTGCCGGCAGTTCCTGTAGTTCCCTGAGTTTGATTTGTATTTTGCGGAGCGTTTGTACTTTGAGTTGAGTTTGAATTTCTGACTTGTAAATTGCTAAATATGGATTTATCCATATTGCTTTTTTGCGTAGTCTGAACTGTCGCGGCATTTCCCCCGTTTTTTTGCATCTGCATCAGCTTGATTTTTTCGGCAAGCGACATGCTATTCAGATTTACACTGTTCATACTCATAATAAAGCTCTCATTATATATCTCTTAAATATATAAAAAATATATAAATAGGCTTATTTCAGCACTTGTTTAAAATTTTACATAAGTTAACAATAAGCATCTTTTTTAAATAATAAAAAAGCCTTATTACTAAGGCTCATAAAATTAGTGTTAGGTAAGTGTAGGTAGTAAATAATTCTTTATTAAAAATGCATATCAAACTTCGGCGGCATTCCGTTTGTTTTTTCATCTTCCATACGCATAGCCGAACCTATTGTGAAGTTTTGTGCAAATAATTTGTTTATTTCAAAATTTATGTCACCGTTAAAAACTTTTTCATTTTCTTCCAAAAAGTTAAATAGCGGTTCAACAGGAGCTCCTACTATTCCTGATAACGTTCCTTCGGCAAGTTTTAATGTTCGTTCGCCTATTTCAGGAACTTTGACATTCATCCCGAATGGTTTATATGGTCTGTTAAATGAAGCTCCGGTATCTGTCATCTTTCTATCCCTTTCTAAAGTCATTTTAGTTATCGGCATATGTTTTAGAAAAGTTTAATATTTAAAAGAAAGATGTTACAATTATTAATACTTAGGTTTTGATTTTGATCTCGATTTCGATTTTTTTTGTAATTTAAGTTTTAGATTTTCTTTGCGCTTCGCTCGTCTTTCAGCTTTTGTCGGAGTTACTCCGTCATTTTGTTTGTGTTTTACTGTGCGCTTAAGCGGTTTATTTAATGCTGTAAGATCGGCATCAAGTATTCCGAGTGACAAAGAACTGTATGTTCTATTTGTTTGTTTTATGTAGTTCTTTTCCAATTTTCCGTTTTTGTGGAGTTCAACTAATCTGCTCATGTAACGCGGATAGTTAATTATCATTTGTGGATTTTCTACTACTTGGCTTATTAAAGATTCATGCCGTCTTCTGTTATTATCTCCTGCACATTCCAGAGCCAAATTCTCAGGACTTGTACCGCCCTTTAGCTTACTTGGTTTTATATGTTCAATTGTTGCAAGCGAATTGCTAAGCATTCTGAGTGCAATTTTTTGATCAGGATTTGCTTTGCCGTAATTCCTTTTTGCATATTTTACAATAAAGGCATCAGGGTTGTTGTGTGCCATAGGAAGTTTTGCGGCCTCGGCAATTATATCTCTTGCGGTTTGTGAAACTTGTGATATTGGTTTAAAATTAACTTTTTGTATGGAATTTAGGTCATTATAATTGATTGGAGGTTCGTTTAAAAGCAAGGTTTTAAGCTTTTCTATAAATATCATTCTTGAAAAACGTGAAGTTTCGCGTTTGTCTAAAATTCTGGCATATGTTTCCTGGATTAATTTATTAACGTTTTCTCTTTCTTCATCCGGTAATTTCCTGCTCATAATCCCTATATTCGTAAATATTCTGGATTGTTCATGGATAATTTTTTTCTCTGCTTTCGGAAGTTTTGAGCGCAGCATATCATGAAGTGTCATATCCGGGTTATCATAATGCTTCGATACCATCATTGAATAGATTTTTGATTCAACCGGATGGAGATATTGTTTAAGTTCTCCTATGTATTTTAAAATTTCCCCCGGGTCGGTGGTACTTAAAACTTTTTCTTCAAATTTGTTAAATTTGTCAACGTCAAGCATTATATGTCCGCAGCAAGGGCATGGAATACCGTATTTTGCAAGCCGTAAAATGTTAAATCTTAAGACATCAACCGCTTTTGTGCGATTTACAAGGTCTTCCATTGTAGGGGTTACAATACTCGGAATTTTACCGCTAAAAGTGACAGAATCAGCTTTGAGCTGACTCAAAACAGGTTTCCTGTTTTGAGAATAATCATACTGATTATTCTCAATGTTTGTTCGTTGATTAAAAATATTAAATTTTAGCGGATTTATTGCAAATATTTTCATTTATTATCCCTGATATTTTAATGTGTGCATATAAAAAAATTTGCCGGATTGTTAAGAAAAATAACCGGCAAATTTATCCCATTGGCGGAGGCTGAATGTATAAAGGCTTTAATGTCCGCCAGTTACATTCGCTATCCTTAGCTTTTTTTATTGCAAGTTTTGCCAGAATTTCCCCCAAAGGCGCTGACGTTTCCTGGTAGGAAGTTCCGCCAAGCAGCAGCTTTAGTTTATTATCTGTGATGAGTTTTTTATTTTTGCAAAGACTTTTTACCTCATCAAGCAAAACAGCACCTTTTATTTCATTGTCCATATACAGATAGGCTTTGTCTTTTCTGGCATCAAGTGCGACTATTGTTGTATCCGGTTCAATTCCTGATAAAATTTCTAAAGATGACACTCCGACAGCTCTGCAATTGAGCTGCTGAGCCATTACTCTTGCAACAGTTGTGCAGGCTCTTATACCGGTAAAGCTGCCCGGGCCTATATTTGTTGCAATAAGTCCTACATCCTGCGGTTTTAAATTATTTTCTTTTAGAACTTTTTTAATTGTTGAGATTAAAAATGCTGAATGATATTTTTCATCATGATTTTCAACAATTTCAGAGCCCAAAACAGTACTGCCGGAAAGCAGGGTAACATACATTTTGTCAAGACATGTGTCAAAAGCTAAAGTTATTTCTTTTTCCCCGCCCATAGTCATTATTAATGAAGTCCTTCTATTATTTTTATCATATCACGGTCTTCCGCTTCAAAGGAATATATTCTGGCATCATCGTTACGATACGTAACATTTATACGAAGATGTTTAAAAGGGATTTCATCTTGCGAAAACTCTGCCCATTCTACAAATGTAACATTTTTACCATCCGAATACTCTCTTAGTTCATCAAGGATTGTTTTTACACCTTCGTTCTCAAGTCTGTATAAATCAAAGTGGTACACCGGCAAAATTCCGCTATGGTATTCATTAAGTATTACAAAAGTAGGGCTTGTAACTTTCTCTTTAACTTCAAGAGCCTCAGCTACAAGTTTTACAAATGCAGTTTTACCGGCTCCGATTTCGCCGTAAAGGCTTATAAAGCAGCCGTCAGTAATTAGTCCGGCGAATTTTTGTGCCAATTCTTTCGTATCTGCCAAAGTTTTGCAAACAATCTCGTATTTCATTATATTATCCTTTTTTGATTATATTAGCATAAAAATATAAATGACACTGATTTTCATGTATAAAGAGATCCTTCGCTGACACTCAGGATGACAGGAAACTCCGCGGCGACGGTTTGCTTTGTAAGGATGACAAAACTTAATTTTTCTGTTTTATAACTCCCCATCCCAACCTTCCCCAAGTAGGGGAAGGAGTTAATGCGCTGCGTTGTCCTTAGCAGCGCTTAAAGATTTCGTTTGCGAAGCAAACGGAACGAACGTTCATTCTACCAAAGCGATGCCGTCAGGCAGCGCAGAAATTGATTGCGTGTTTCCTCTTTCTTCGGTTCACTTCTTTCTCTTTGCCTCGCAAATAAAGAGAAAGAAGTGAACAATTAGAAGATTAATGGTG
>CALUUU010000012.1 GCA_944324035.1 Candidatus Gastranaerophilales bacterium | reverse complement strand
TTTATAAATTAAGAAAATTAATAATATATTAAGAAAATTATGAATTTATCAAGATATATTAGGCAAAATTAAAATTTAAGAAGAGGTGAGAAATGTATAAAAGATTATATTTATTACTCGGATTAATATTGAGTATTTTACTGATTCAGGTATATTCTACAAAAGGTCAGGCAAGTGAAGCAAACTGGGTATTTGGAAATCAAACAGTACAATATCAAACTCCAAATGAGAATTGGTATCCACAGTCTTCACCAGCTTCACAGAATACGAGTGTACAACCCCCTGTTACACCGCAACAATATACAAAACCTGATTACAACCAGACTTTTTTAGAATTACCTACATCAAATACATATAATAATTACCAGCCTCAAGGATTTAAAATTCCCGCAGGCACAGCAGTTACCATTCATAATACGCAGGAAATCAACGCAGATTATCTGAACAAAGGACAGACTGTTGAATTTTCCGTAGACAGCCCAGTAATAATAAATGGAGTTACTGTAATTAAAGCCGGAACAAGGGCTACAGCGGAAGTATTAAATAAAAAGAATAACTTTATTTTTGGAATTCCTGGAGAAATCCAAGTAGGTAATTTTAAACTAAACAACGGCGGAAGCAGTCCGATTAATATGTCCGGTTCCATAACAGAAAAAGGGTCAAGCCGTTATTGGAGCCATATAGGCTGGCTGATTGTATGGCCGCTTCTTTTAGTTAAAGGCGGTGACGGCGTAATCCCTGCCGGAACAAGGCATACAATATATACAATCGGGGATACTTATTTGAATACAAATACGTATCCGGTAAATTATTATAACCCGCATTATTAAAATTTAGTAATTAATTTAAGACATATGGAACGTTTTACAAGTGCCTCTAAAGGCACTTTTCTTTTATACTTTCCAGAGTTTTGAGTGATCTTTCTGAAATCAGCTCAGCCTTAAGCTTTTTATTTTTTCTTTCTTTTTTCGGGAGTTCGACAGGCGGAACAAGCCCCCAGTTTGAATTTATCGGCTGGAATTTCGTATGTTCTTCATCCGAAATATAATGTGTCAACGCGCCAAGCATCGTTTCTTTTGGCAGCTCTAAAAGCTCCATGCCTGCCAGATATCTTGCGGCATTAATCCCAGCCAAAAGTCCGCTTGCTATGGATTCTGTATAGCCTTCCGTTCCGGTAATTTGTCCGGCAAAAAATAAATCCGGACGCTTACGCGTTTGCAAAGTCGGATTTAAAAGTTTCGGAGAATTTATGAATGTATTTCTGTGCATTACACCGTAGCGCACAATATTTGCATTCTCCAAGCCCGGAATAGAATGCAAAAGCTCTTTTTGGGCTCCCCACTTCAAATTCGTCTGAAATCCGACAAGGTTATAGAGAGTTTTTGCGGAATTATCCTGTCTTAACTGGACAACGGCATAATTTGTGTTTCCGGTGCGTTTATCTACAAGCCCGACAGGTTTCATCGGTCCAAACCTTAGTGTATCAACCCCGCGCGATGCCAGCACCTCTATCGGCAGACAGCTTTCAAAAAACTTCGCCCCTTTTTCAAAGCTTTTAAGTTCAATTTTTGGTGCATTAACAAGAATATTATAGAATCTTTCATACTCCTCTTTATTCATCGGACAGTTTATATAAGAGGCTTCTCCTTTATCGTAGCGGCTTGCGTAAAAAGCTTTGTCAAAATCAATGCTGTCAACTTCCACAATCGGCGCTATCGCGTCAAAAAAGTGGAGATGTTCACTTTGGGTAAATTCTTTAATTGAATTTGCCAGCGGCTCGCTTGTCAAAGGCCCGGATGCCATAATGACAACTCCATCCGGAATTGCAGTCACTTCTTCGCGTATGACTTCAATATTTTTTTCACTGCAAATTCTTTCGGTAACTTTTTGGGAAAACATTTCTCTGTCGATTGCGAGTGCTCCGCCTGCGGGAACAGCGCATTCATAGGCAATATTTATAAGCTCACCGCCTAAAATCTGCATCTCTTTTTTGAGAAGCCCGGAGGCATTTGAACAATCCGCAGCTCCAAGGCTGTTGGAACAGACAAATTCCGCAAACTTATCCGTTACATGCGCGCCGGTGGATTTATTAGGGCGCATTTCGTATAACTTAACTTTAATCCCTCTTTTAGCAAGCTGTAAAGCCGCTTCCGAACCTGCGAGGCCTGCTCCTATTACTTTTACTTCCATAAGATAAGTTTACTTTCGAGATAAATCACTGTCAACTAAAAAACTATGGTATAATAAAAAAGAGGTGTTCATGAAAAAGTCAGAACTTAGTTTAATAAATTTAGAAAACAGTTTTAATACGCTTAAAGAGTGTTATGGGGATTACTGCAGTCAGAAAGATGAAAAGTTAAAAAATTACATAAAAGATTCCTGCATAAAACGTTTTGAATACACATACGAAACATCAAAGAAAATAATGAATAAATTCTTAAAAAAAGAGTATGACAAAACGGAAAAAGAATTATCAATCAACAATATTTTTCGGGATATGTACGGGCTCAATTTAATTGAAAGTTTCGAAAACTGGGCAGAATACAGAGAACTTAGAAACGCAGTTTTTGATGAATATAATGACAATAATTTCAATCAAATTATTGATATTATTCCTAAATTTATCAAAGATATCGATTATCTTATAACAAGCATTAATAAAGTTTTACAAGATGATTAAACATTTATCGAACCAACGCTGGTAAAGTTTTTTTAAACAAAATCGCAAGGGTTATTGAGCATAATTTCGTTTGCAAGAATACAGGCAATGCGTGCTTCTGCAACTATTGCACAAGCCTCAACCGCGCAGGTATCAGAGCGTTCAAAATGTGCGGTTGTTTCTGTCATATTTGAACTGTCAACGGTATTTAAAGGGGTTTTTAAAGTCGGGATAGGTTTCATAACAGCTTTTACAACAAGCGGCTCCCCATTGGACATTCCGCCTTCAACTCCGCCTGCATTATTGGTTTTACGGATAATTTTGCCGTCTTTCATATACATTTGATCATGGAATTCGCTGCCGGGAATTTTATACCCGTGCTGACCGTTTCCAAAAGATACTGATTTCACGGCAGGAATACTCATAACAGCCTGTGCAATTTTTCCATCTAATTTTCTGTCCCACTGGACGTGCGAACCCAGCCCTACCGGAAGATTTTCAAAAATCACCTCAAATTTTCCGCCTAAAGTGTCGCCGGCTTCTTTTGCTCTGTCTATTTCTGAATGAAATTCCTCTTCGGTTTTACCCTGCCCGATTTGGATTATATCAGAATGCCAGGTTATTCCGTAATGTTTGAGAAGCAGTTTTGCAACAGCTCCTACCGCAACCTCAATTGCAGTCTGACGAGCGCTTGAGCGTTCAAGAATATTTCTCAAATCTTTTTGGTGATATTTAATACTTCCTGCATAATCGGCATGCCCCGGACGATAGGCAGTAAAAGATTTTTCAGAAGTTTCTTCCTGCGGATTAACACTCATAATTTTAGCCCAGTTTTCAAAATCTTTGTTATATATAACAAGAGTAACCGGCGAACCAAGCGTTTTCCCGAAACGGACACCTGATGTGATTTCAACCGTATCCGATTCGATTTTCATTCTGCCGCCTCTGCCGTAACCCTGCTGGCGGCGCTTAAGTTCAGAATTTATAAAATCAATATCTATTTCAAGATTTGCCGGCAAACCGTCAATAATTGCAGTTAAGCATTTCCCATGGCTTTCTCCGGCCGTTAAAAACCTGAACTTCTCCAACATTACTGTCTAATCCCCCATTTCATCTGTAAATCACGCAATTTTCCGCTATGTTCCATTAGATTTATGGTAAAATCAACGGCTTCTTTGAGTTTTGCAGATTCCTCACCTTTTCTGAACGCCACAGCATAAGGCTCTTTTGAAAATCTTTTATCAAGAATTTTTACTTCCGGATCATCAAGCGCAAGATTATACAAAATAGTATCATCAGCAATCATTGCGTCAGCTTCTCCGTTTTTTAATGCCTGATAAGCCAGATGGTAGTTTTTGTAACCCCTGATAATAGCTTCCGGCGCATTCATTCTTACACTCATCTCACCTGTGGAACCATAAACTATAATCACGCGCTTGCCGCTTAATTGTTTTATAGAAGCTATGCTTGACCCTCTTTTAATAAGAATTGCCTGGCCTGCCATATAGTAAGGCTTGGAAAAATCTACAACAAGGCGCCTTTGATCCGTAATAGACATTGTTGCGATAAGCATATCCACTTTACCGGAATTAAGCATACTTATTCTGTTTGATGCCGTAACAGGCACAAATTCAACATCATTCATATCAGCAAAAATATGTTTTGAAATAATTCTTGCCAAATCAATATCAAAACCCTGGAGTTTACCTTCAATATTACGATACCCGAAAGGCCGGGTGTCGCTTCGGACACCGACAATCAATTTTCCGCGTGCTTTTATTGCTTCGTAATCATCCTGCGGCTTTTTAGACCCGCAGCCTGTTAATATTAAACAAAACAAAATAATTGTACAAAAAAGTTTTTTAATCATAAAAGGGCTCTCCGCTGATATTTAAATGATACAGAAAGCCTGATATATTGTCAATATTCGCCCTTATGGAGTTATATAGCAAATCCACATTTACATAACCAATGTTATCTGCCTGAGGCAGGACATTATAACGCTGCGCTTTGTGTGACGCAAAGGAATATTATTTTATATAGTTCACTATTGCACTGTGTGCACGTTCGCCTGACTCACCATAAGGTGAACAGCATTATGTCATCACTGAAAGTGTCAAAAGACGTCATTCTGAGGGCTTTAGCCCGAAGAATCTTATATTAAAAAACTCCCCATCCCAACCTTCCCCAAGTAGGGGAAGGAGTAAATGCGCTGCGTTGTCCTTAGCAGCGCTTAACGATTTCGTTTGCAAAGCAAACGGAACGAACATCCATTCGGTCAAAGCGATGCCGTAGGCAGCGCAGAATACTATTGCGTGTTTTTCTCTTTTGGTTCGTTTTCTCTGCTTGGTTGTTCGCGTTTTACGAGTTCCAGAGCATTGCCCTGCGGCAATACTCTTCACTCTACGCTCACAATCCGCTTTTTTCTTCGCAACAAAAAAGAAAAAGTGAACAAACAAAATATAACTTATGTTATCAACTACCGATAACATGGGTTATGTAATGAGATAAGCCAATGTTTTATTACTTTTTGTTAAAAGCACGCGACAAAAACAATTGTTTTTGGTAAAATGCTTTTATCAATAGAGGATGGGAATATAAGGAGTATAAAATGAAATCTTTTACTGTAGAAGAAATCACACAAATCGTCGGCGGCATGCTGACAAAAGCTCAGGATGCAACAATTGAAAAAATTGCTCCGCCTCTGCTTGCAGATGAAAACACTCTTGCCTTGGCGCTTGGCGAAGATGAAATTGCAAATCTTGCAAAATCTAAAGCAAAAGCTGCGCTTGTTCCGCTTGGAGTACAAATAGACGGGTTCACTACAATCGAAGTAGAAAGACCGCGTCTTGCGATGATGAAACTTTTAAATTTATTTTATGTTCCGCCCAAAATTAATGAAGGAATTCATCCTACAGCCGTTGTTGATCCAAGTGCAAAACTCGGTCAAAATGTTCAAATCGGCCCTAACGTAGTAATTTCTCATGATGTTGTTATCGGAGATAATACAAAAATTATGGCAAACTGCTACATTGGCGGCGAAGCACATATAGGTCAAAACTGTTTATTCCATCCTGGAGTTAATATCGGGGACAGAGTACAGGTTGGAAATGACGTAATTCTGCACCACGGAGTATCTCTTGGCGCTGACGGATTCAGCTTTGTAACAGAAAACCCTGATAACATTGAACAGGCAAGAAAAGATGGCGCTATAAAGGAAGAAAATACAAAACAAGTAATCTTTAAAATTCCTTCTATAGGTTCGGTTACAATCGGCAACAATGTTGAAATCGGAGCTAATACAGCTATTGACAGAGGAACTATTGAAAACACCACAATCGGTGATAATACAAAAATTGATGATCTTGTAATGATTGGTCATAACTGCCGTATCGGTAAAGGCTGTCTGATTGTATCACAAGTTGGTATTGCAGGAAGCTGTGTAATCGGCGACAGAGTAGTTATTGCCGGGCAAGCCGGCCTTGCTGATCATATAGAAATCGGTTCGGATACAATTATTACCGCAAAAGCCGGAGTTACAAAATCATTCCCTGAAAAATCAATCATTGTAGGTATTCCAGCTGTTCCTAGAAAAGAATTTATTAAACAGCTAAAAACAATGAAAGATGCGCAGGAAATTTTTGCTAAGTTCAGAAAATTCGAGCCAATGCTTGATGCTTTTGTTGAGGAACATCAATAGTGATTACAATAAAAAAAGAGGTATCTATATCCGGAAACGGTTTAATGAAAAACAAACCGTGTAATGTCAGATTTTTCCCTTCAAAAACCGGAAAAATCAGGTATTTTGTAAAAGGGGAAGAATTTGAAGCTAAGGTTGATAATGTATTATCTACCGAACATTGTGTTGTTTTGGGAAAAGATAACAAAACCAAAGCAATGCTCACGGAACATTTAACTGCAGCATTGGCTTTTTGCGGAATAGATTCTATTGATATATGTATGGATGAAGATGAAGTTCCTGCACTTGACGGCAGCTCAAAGCAGTGGGTTGAACTATTTAAACAAGCCGGGATTGACAAACCTCTGTTTTATAAGCCGCAGAAATATACAATAAAAGAACCTGTTTATTACCTTAACGGCAAGACAAGTCTTGTAATTTTACCGGATGATGAATTATTTATTTCATATGCGGTAAATTATAATCATCCTGATTTAAAAAGATGCTTTATAAATTATAATCCCAAAAATCAGGAAGAAATAATCGAAGCAAGGACATTCGGATTTTATAAAGATTTGAAAAAGTTTCAGATGCTCGGATTTGCTCAAGGCGTGACTGTTGAAAACACTGTAGGTCTTACCGATGACGGATACACGACAGAGCTGCGTTCGGAAAAAGAACCGGTTAAACATAAACTGCTTGATTTAGTCGGGGATTTATATCTTACAGGAGTAAATCCGCTGAATATGAAATGCCAAATTCTTGCCAAAGAGGCAGGGCACGCAGTTCATATTAAAGTGGCAAAAATTTTAAAAGATAAATTAACAGAATGTAAATAATAAGGAGAGAAAAATGACAGAAGAACAAGTTTTAAACTTTGATGTTATGCAGATTATGGAAATGATACCGCACAGATATCCGTTTCTATTGGTAGACAGAATTACAGAATGTGTACCGGGCAAATACGCCAAAGGTTACAAGAATATGACAATGAATGAAGGATTTTTCCAGGGACATTTCCCGAATAACCCTATTATGCCTGGTGTGCTGCAGCTTGAAGCTTTGGCACAGTGTTCTGCACCTGTTTTAATGACTATGCCGGAATTCAAAGGTAAATTAACACTATACGCAGGTGTTGACAATGTTCGTTTTAAAAATATCGTAAGACCTGGCGACAGATTTGATATGGAAATCGAACTGCAAAAAGTTAAAGGCCCTGTTTGCAAAGCTCATGGAAAGGGCAGCGTTGACGGAAAAATCTGTGTTGAAGCTGATATGACATTTGCATTAAAATAAAATTTAATTAACTGAATTCATGATAAACTCGCGGCAAGCATTTGCGAACCGCGAGTTTATTGTGATTTACAAGTTTATTTGGATTTATATACTAGTTTCCAAAAATCTTTGATTTTGAGAAAATGTCCTGAGATAAATTTAAAAATCCTGTCATTCTGAAAGTGCAGAAAAATTAATTTATTTAAAACGGTTAATTTTTCGCACTGTTCAGAATCTTACCAATCTGCTATTTTCTTTTGGTTTTGGTAAGATCCTGAACAGATTGAAAGACTACACTTTCGTTTGTTTTTCTAATCTTTCAGGATGACATTTTTATTTAATGTCTTGGATTTATTTTTTAAACTTTTAATAATTCGGGATGAATGGTTAATTATTTTCTTGGATTGGTTTCTAAACTCCCCATCCCAGCCTTCCCCAAGTCGGGGAAGGAGCCTTATTTTTTGTTCCCTCCCCTACTCGGGGAGGGCTAGGGTGGGGGGTTATTCATTACGCAAAATTATAGCACCCCATCCCCACCTTTTCAAAGCAAGGGAAGGTGTTTATGCGCTGCGTTGTCCTTAGCAGCGCTAATGTCATTGCGAAACGCGAAGCGTTGAAGCAATACGGGAAATGAATATTCAAAATAAATTCGTAAATCGCAATAATGGTAAGATTCCGCGGGAAACCAGACATTTCTTCAGTTTATTGTGATTATGTAAAAATTTTTGTAACTTTCTTGCCTTGTAAAATTACATAGTATAAAATAGTATTAATACTAGATTTTGGGAGATATGTTGGATGCCGGAATTAGCAAAAAAATATGAAGAGCGCTATTATTATCGGGGAGATTTTCAATATGCAAAAAGCACATTGAAGCCTTTACCGGCTCCAAAACACACTGAAGAACGTAAAATTGTTCGCCGTACAAGTCTGCCAAAACGTAACGAAAAGAAAATTAAAAGAAATCAATTAATCTCAAAAATTATTTCTTTAACTTTTATGTTATTTGTTGGGGTATGCATTCTGCCAACAGGATTCAAAAACATAGCACACTCAATATTTACAGGCTCCCCGTATCCAAATTTAAAAACTGATTACAGACAGCTTGTATTTCCGACACAAAATTATTTAAATAACCACTGGTTCCTTGGAGAGCTTTCACTCAACGGAGCAGAAACAAAAAAACCTGCAATGCTTCCGCTTACTTTTGGCCAGGAGCTTACTGATTTAGAAAGCCAGATTAAAAATATCATGCCAATGTATCCGTCAATTCATCCATCTGTATTTGTATGGGATTATGATACGGGAAATTACGCGGATATAAACGGTGCTGAAACATTTTCGGCTGCAAGTATAATTAAAATTCCGGTACTTTTGCAATTATTCAGGTCGATTGAAAACAATCAGGTTTCTTTATATGATGAAATGCCATTAACTGAATATTACCGTTCGGAAGGTTCTGGAGGTTTGCAGTTCAAGGCTGCAAATTCTACTTATACCCTGGATAAACTTGCAAGAGTAATGATTACGGATTCAGATAACTCTGCTACCAACATGATTATGAGCAAAATAGGTTCTATGACGGATGTAAACCAAGGTATTAGAGATTGGGGCTTGAGTCAGACGCAGGTTCATAACTGGCTGCCGGATTTGGCCGGTACCAATTTTACAACTGCCCGGGATTTGGCAAGAATGCTCTATAATATAGAAAATCCTGAATTCCTCTCCACAGAATCAAGAGAAAAAATTGTTGATTATATGGGGCATGTAAAAAACAACAGACTTATCCAGGCCGGATTAGGAAGCGGAGCATTGTTCCTGCACAAAACCGGTGATATAGGAAAAATGCTAGGGGATGCCGGGATTGTATACGCCCCTAACGGCAAAAAATATATTGTTGTAATTCTTGCAAATCGACCTTACAACTCTCCTGCCGGCAAAGATTTTATTGTTCAGGCTTCCGAAATTATTTATAATTATATGGTAAGGTAATGCTTGAAAAACTTTTAAAAACCGGGAAATGTTTTAAACTCGTATGCGGTGCTGGCAACGAAGACGCCGTAGAAGTAGAAAAACTTACTGCATTGTATTCGGCTGCCGGGTGTAAATTTTTTGATGTATCCGCTAAACCTGAAATTATAGAAGCCGCAAAACGCGGTTTAAAAGAGGACGCAGCAATTTGTGTAAGTGTCGGGATTAAAGGGGATCCGCATGTCAACAAAGCACAAATTGATTACGAAAAATGCAAATCCTGCGGGATATGTGATGAAATCTGTCCGCAGGGAGCAATAAAATATCATAAAGTAAAAAAATTCCGCTGTATCGGATGCGGCAGATGCGCTGAAGCATGCCCGCAAAAAGCAATCTCATATATAAGTCAAAACCTTGAATTAGAAAAAGTTCTGCCCCCTCTTATTGATATTGGAATAGATTGTATAGAACTTCATGCCATGGGAGAAAATGATACAGAAGTATTTGACAAATGGAATTATATGAACAAAACTTTTAACGGGCTGTTGAGTATCTGTATTGCAAGAAAAAATATAAGTGATGAAAAATTGATTTTACGTTTAAAAAATATGCTTGAAATCCGCAAGCCATATACAACAATTATACAAGCAGACGGCTATCCTATGAGCGGGAGTAAAGATGACTATAAAACCACTCTCCAGGCAGTTGCAGCAGCAGAAATAGTTCAGGATGCAAACCTTCCGGCATATTTAATGCTCTCGGGAGGAACTAACTCCAAAACAGCAGAACTTGCAAGACTATGCGGTATTAAATATAACGGGATTGCCGTAGGCACATTCGCACGTAAAATTGTAAAAAAATACATTGCAAGAGAAGATTTCTTAAAAAATCAATCCATTTTTAATGAAGCACTGGCTATTGCACAGAAACTTGTTTCTGTTTGCTCTGAGCCATCTTTGCTTTAAGTTTCTTTTCAATTTCTTCTCTTACCTGATAGTTTTTGTTGTCTTTATCGATAAATCTCCAGGCAACCATCATGCCGGGAAGCAGCACACCCAAAAATCCGATACACGCGGCAATATTCTTAAGCGTAGCACTTCTGTTGAGTTTGCTTGCTTTTTTGAGATATTCTTTAAGGAATTTCATTTCTTCTTTAGGGGTAAATTCATATTTTTTACCTTGCGCTTCTGCTGCTTGTTTAGCTTTCGCAGCAGCATTCTTAACATATTCCTCACCCTTTTCAGCCAGCAGTGCAAGTTTGTCTTTCAGGGCAATAACTTCTTCCGGATCAATGAATTTTCTGTTATCAATTGAATTTGTACCTTTAACTGTTTTTGCTATATCACACTTTTTAGCCATTTGAACGATTAAGTTATCAGGATTTGTATTAACAAATTCATAAATCTCTGCAGCCGTAGGATTGCCGACAGGGAACTGATAAACATTTTTCATAATATTTTTGCCTAATACTGCTTTCTTCAAAGACATAGACTCAATAACTCTTGCATCCAAATCAATCGGAATATTATGTTTTTTGAGCGCATTTTTTTCCATCATCTTCTTAATCTGCCCTCCGGCAAAATACATAAAGAACCAGAAAAAGCCTTCTTTAATTGTGTAGTTAAAGAATTCTTGTTTATTCTGCGATTTCGCAAGTCTTTCTGCCGTAATAGAACCGTCAACAATCATAAGATTTTTCACAGGAGAAAACATGAAGTCCTGAATATTGAACCCGCCGGTGAAAGTCGTGTTTTTATTATTGTCTTTGTTATCTGGTTTTACTTTTTTGAATGCGGAAGGTGTTTTTACAAAAGCAGGTTTTGCAGGCTTAGCTTTTTTAGCGGCTTCTTTTTCGTAAAATTCTTTTGTTATTTTTTCTTCTCTGTATTTTTGTCTGAATTCGGTCAGCATTCCATATGACAGAATTGTAAGAAGAGTAGAGCCGACAAATTTAGCAAAAGAAATTCCTTTAAATGTTTTCTGTTTGTCGGTAATTTTTTCAAGGCTGTGTGCAATCTTTTTGACTTTAGAGTTATCCTTGAATTGTTCATCGTGTTGTTTTGCATATTTCTTGGCTAATTCAAAAACATCTTGGTCTTTCAAAACTCTGACATCAACACCGGGATCAAGACCGAGCGGCTTAAACAAGCCCAAATCCAAAACTCTTTTAAACACAGGTATCCCAAACAGCCAAATTGCCTGGGAACCGAATTCATCTATAAATCTGTCCTGACTCTCTGCATCTTTTCCTGTAATATAAGATCCTGCCGTTAACCCTAATCCGTTTGCAGTATCTTTAATTGCCATTGGCCATAAAGAATCGTTATTGCCTAATACTGAATATATTTTACTAACCGTAACCGGGGATATCATTTAAACCTCTTCCTTTAAGGAGAAATCTCCATACTTAATTATGTACTACAAACCCCAAACAAGATTCATTAATTTGACGAACGGGGTTTTCGTCATGTTCATAATCAGGTTTCGTCGCAAATTATATTTCATAAAAATTCCTTCCATTTCTCTTTAATGTTCATAAAAAATTTTAATTGCCATTTTAAATTGTATTTTTTACGTTTTTTAACAAAAAAGAAGACCTTTTAACTTGAAAAGGCCTTGTTTATGATTTTATTTTTCAACAACATAAGTAAGTGTCTTATTTTAAATTTAAACAAGCCCTTTTAAATTACTTACTATACGTCGGTATTGAGTATTCATATTCATTGCCTGACTATAATAATTGAAAGAAACAATTTTGTAAAGCCTTTTATTGCAAAAACTTCATATGACTGATAAGATTAAAGTTGGAAGAGGGATATTATGATTTTATTTTTTATTTCGTTAATACTTACTGCACTCAGTGCATTTTTTATAACATCTATACTGGAAAGAAAAGAATTTATCAGAAGTTTCATATACTTCTTTGTCATAATGTTTGCGCAAATCGTTGTAGAATTTGAGCTGCTGTCGCTTTTTTCGGCTATTTCTGCAGGAGGATTGATTGCGCTAAACCTAATTGCCGCAATAGTTTCAGGAATTTTATGGTTTAAAAACGGCTGCAATATTTTAAAAATAAATCCAAAGCCTTTTATCTGCAAGTTATTTAATACATTTAAACGCGACAAATATCTGGCGGTATTGGGAATATCTTTCACATTCATGCTGGCGGTATCATTATTCCTGATAAGTTTCATGCCGGTTGTTATTCCTGATGCCGAGGCATATCACGTTGTAAGGAGTCTGTTCTGGATAGGAAACGGAAATCTTAATCACTTTGACATAAGTGAAGTTAGAATGCTCCCGATGCCGATAAACTCCGAAATTCTTTATGCCTGGATATTAATGCTGACTAAAAAACAGCTATGGTTCGGAATTTTCCCGTTTGTCGGTTATTTACTGTCAATTATATCATTATACGGAATAATGGATTACATAAAAATTTCCGAACGTAAAAAGTTATGGGTGATTTTCGTATTATCGTCTTTCCCGTCAGTGATAGTACAAAGTTCAGGAACAGAAACCGATATTATTATATCGGGATTAATCCTTTCAAGTATATATTTATTTTGGAATTCGCTCAAAACAAGTTCAAAAATCCCGCTTTTTATGTCATCTCTATGCTATGCGCTTGCTATAGGCACTAAAACTCCTGCGATTATTCTTATACCGGCAGCCGGTATTTGGATGGCAGGAATATCTTACTATTACTCAAAAAAAGATTTTTATAAACCAATAATCAGATTCTTAGGGTTTGGCCTGATAAATTTTATTCTGTTTGCTTCGTATAATTACATTCTAAACTTTATCAATTATGGCAATATTGCAGGTTCTGCACCGTTTTTATATTCTCATCAGAATATTTTCGGCCTAAGAGGAACAGCGGCAAACTTAGTTAAGCACATATTCCTGTTTTTTGATTTCACAGGTTTTACATGGAGTATTTACCTTGGTAAATACCTTATTGCCGCAAAAACAGCTATTCTGTCAACCCTTGGTTTAAGCAGTATCCCGGACGGTATTTATAGCAAATCTTACGATTACGTAAACAAAACTCTTCTTGAGCCTTTGATGGGAATGAGTATTTTAGGATTTTTGATATATCTGCCCTGCTGGTTTAAATCCTTAATTATACCTATATTTTCACGTAAAAGACGTGATATTTTGATTTTTTCATTTGGACTGCTTCTTTTAATAAGCATAATTTCTATGTCAGCAAGTATTATGTTTATGTCTTATAATATAAGATTTCTCACATCTTTTTGCGTGATTGCTGCACCTATACTTATTTACTCTTACCCAAATAAAAATCATTTTGTAAAATTCATAATAACATTCTTTGCGGTATTCGGTCTTGTTTTTGTGTCAACAAACCTTTGGGCAAGACCGGCTGTTAAAATATTTAACTATTTAAAATCAGGGAAAACCGTATCAGAAGTAAGAGAAGTTGCAAAATGCTCTCTGTTTTTCAGAAAACTTCCCAAAAATCCTGTTAAATTAAATGAAGCCTGCAAATTGGAGAGTAAAATCAGAGGTTTTAACAAACAAAATAAAATCCTTTATTTTTCAAACAACAGCGAATCAACACTTTTGACAAAATTTCTTGATTTTGAAGGATACCAGGTAGATTTCGGGAGAATTGAAAATTTAAAAAATATTGATTTGGAAAAATACAATCTGATTATAATATTAGAGGACAAACAGTTCTCAACAAATCTTATTAACACGGACAAATCTTATTTTTCACCAATGCCGGGCGCGGACTGCGGTTATCTAAATCTGGATGACGAATTATATATTCCGTCAAAAGATAAACTCCCGTATATGATAAAATGCCAATTATCACCGGACTTTTATGCGGCAAACGGGTTTAAATTAAATTCTATTCTAAAAACCACTTTAAAACAAAACAAAAATTCTATGACAATCGAATATAAGTTTTATGAAAACCTAAATAATCCTATAATTAGGTAAAATTTTCTTAAGATTTTATCAATTATTTTCCAAATATTGTTTTTATTAATAGTAAGGGGAAAATAATATGGGTATTAAATTTAATGTCATCAGAACTTTTGTCAAAAGTTTGACAAAACAAAAGCCTGCTGTAACAGCAAAAGCCAAGGAAGCTTCAAAACCTTTCTGTGAACAATATTGGGATGCAATGCGCAGCGAAGGTTTGTTAAAACAAACAACAAAAGAATCCGTATCTTTACACGGACAACTAAACGGCATTAACCATCATTTTATACACTGCCATAACCCCAAGAGTATGGATGAAGTTTTCTTTTCTACCAAGCTTACACCAAGGCAGATGATTACCAAAACAGATATAGAATTTAAACGGTTAAAACCAACTGAAGAGCCGCTAAAGGTTTACAGAGCAATAGGTAAAAAACCGGAATTTTTCTCCGAATATCCTCTCTATCAAAAAAGACTTAATATTAAAAAAGGGGATATTATTGATATGAAAGAATACTCTTATGCAACATCCGATTTTTCATACGCAAGCGTATATATGACAAATAATCAGGGCATAATGTATGAAATCAATATTCCGAAAGGTTCCGGAATTTCACGGGTAGGAGCCGGATTTAATAATGAAATAGTTTTTCCGAGAAGTTCCAAATTCAAATGCACAGGAACAGAAAAAATAAAAGATGATAAAAATGATTATCTGCTTGTAAAGTTAGAATATTTAATATAAAAAAGTTGACTTATATAGCAAATTCCACGAATAATAGCTAAAATTGTCACCTCTGAAATAAATTCAGGATGACAGGTTATATTATTTTCCTGGATTGCTTCAACGCTACGCGTTTCGCAATGACGCTTATTGTCATTCTGAGGCTGAAAGCCGAAGAATCTCATATTAAAAGAGAAACTCCCCATCCCAACCTTCCCCAATCAGGGGAAGGAGTAAATGCGCTGCTAAGGACAACGCAGCGCAGAACTGCATTTTGGTATTTTACATGTTACTCACCGTAAGGTGAGTCTGGCGAACGTGCACACAGTGCGATAGTGAGCCTTGAAAGAATTTGAGCTAAAAGCTCAAATAACATTTCGGCATTGAGCGCAAGCGAAATGCAGGGTACGTTTGCGTGCTTTCTCTTTCTTTGGTTCATTTCTTTCTCTGCTTGGTTGTTCGCGTTTTACGAGTTCCAGAGCATTGCCCGCCGGCAATACTCTTCACTCTACGCTCACAATCCGCTTTGCCTCGCAAATAAAGAGAAAGAAATGAACATCATTGCTACTTTTGCATTAAAAGTAGAGCATGACGGGTTGATAAATCGTAGGGGGCTTATCGGTTGTAAGATTCCGCGTAAAACCGGACATTTTTCACAAAAGAAATATATATAACTTTCAAAAGAAGAGGCTTAAAATTAAGCCTCTTCTTATTATATATTATGCATTTTATCTACAATTTCTTTTCGCTGAACCCATATTTCCATACCGAGTTCATCACCGGCTTTTATCAGGGCTTCTTTTATTTCTTTAAATGAATACTTTGATTTTTCAATATTACCGAGCATAAACATAACAAAATGCCCCTGCATCAATGTTTGCTTAATATCTTCAATATTCACTTCATATTCAGCCAGAACACTTGTAACTTTTGCAACAATTCCGACTTTGTCAACACCTTGAACAGTTACTATTATTTGATGTTCTGCCATTAATTTTCTCCTTCAACCGTAACTGCTGCCTTTTCAGCCCAGTCTTTTGTAAAAATATTTTTTATATTATGTTTTCTGCAATATTCTGCCAAATCTTTTTTGATTTCAGGAGCAAGAATATACATAGTAATCAAATTCGGAATAGCCATTGCCATCATCATAGCATCTGTCAGATTGATTACGGATCTTACATTAAGCACCGAACCGATTACAGTAAAGATACAAAAGATAATCTGGAATGTAAGAGTTCTTCTTTTACCTTCACCCACAAGGAAGTTCCAAGCCTTCTGTGCATAATATGCCCAGGAAAGAATTGTAGTAACAGCAAACAGAACAACAATCACAGCTAATACATAAGGGAACCAGCTGAATACTGTTTCAAATGCGCGTGATGTTAATTGAATACCGGTTGCCTCGCCAACACCGATATAAGAATTTGAAATAATAATTATAGTAGCGGTTAAAAGACATATTAAACCTGTAAACAAAGGTTCTGTTAACGATACAAAACCCAATGAAATAGGTTCTTTAGTCTGTGCTGTAGCATAAGCAATCGGCGCGGAACCGGTACCTGCTTCGTTAGTTTGAACAGATCTTCTCAAACCGGCAATTACAACACCGATAAAACCGCCGTACATTGCATCCGGGTGAAATGCTTGTTTTACAATAACAGCAACTGCATGAGGCAGGTGGTGAATATTGAAGATAATTACAATCAAACCTGATACAATATATAAAACACACATAAACGGAATAACTTTTTCCGCAACTTTTGCAATCTGTTTAATCCCGCCGATTACGATAATCCCTAATACAACAGCCGTAACCAGCCCGACAAGCCACATTTTATCACCCATAAAGCCTTCTGCACCGCCTGTAACATTTACAACCTGCTGTGCAGTCTGGTTAATCTGAATCATATTACCGCCCGCAATACCTGACATTATACAAAGAACAGCAAATATTACAGACAAAGGCTGGCCGAGCCATCTCATTTTCTTTCTGGTAAGCCCGTGTGCCATATAATGCATAGGCCCTCCGGAAATTGAACCGTCAAGGTTAAACCTTCTGTATTTAATAGCAAGAGCAGCTTCGACAAATTTCAAAGCCATACCTAAAATCGCTCCGACAAAAATCCAAAATACAGCGCCAGGCCCGCCGATTGAAATCGAAATTGCAACCCCTGCAATACTTCCAAGCCCGACAGTTCCTGATAATGCTGTCATCAATGATTGCAGAGGAGAAACTTCACCCCCACCGCCTTCAGAATTTTTCTTTGCAGGAGTTTTAAGGATTTTCAATGATTCACTCAATCCCCAGCCTGCAATTCCTCTTAAGTAGAACGAGAAGAACAAACCTCCTATCAATACCCATAAAACTACAATAGGAATTTCTGTACCGCCAACGTGAATCGGAAAAAATATTATATTTGACACGAAATCCGAAAGCGGAGTCAAATGCTTGTCCAAAAATGCGTCAACAGTCATAGCATTTGCACTTTGCACCGTAAATAACATAAAAAATAGTGCAGTTAAAAATTTGTTCATCTGATGTCCTTTCAATTGTCTAAAAATTTGCCCTCGCCTCAGGGTAAAACCAACGTTACAATAGTAGCAAAAACAAAAATCCAAATTGCAAAATGTAAACAAAATTTTACTTTTTTAAAGCACTTTTACCGCGTAAAGTTCTGTGATATGTAATCGCAAACCTGTGAGCTTCATCACGAATTCTTTGTATCAAATACAAAGCCCCTGATTCCCTCGGCAAAAGTACGGATTTTGACTGATGAGGGAGAAAAACTTCTTCCTGACGCTTTGCAAGACTCACAAAATCAATCCCTTCAACTCCCATCTCTTCAACAATCTGCATAACACTTGAAAGCTGACCCTTGCCGCCGTCAATAATAATCAAATCCGGTTTATCCCAGTTTTTTTCACCCAAATGCGACAGACGTCTTGTCAAAACTTCTTTCATAGACTGGAAATCATCCGGTTTGCCTTCTGTTGAGCGTATCTTGAATTTTTTATATTCGGATTTTTTAGGTAATCCGTTTATAAATGTCACCATTGATGCAACGGTATTAGTTCCCTGAATATGCGAAATATCATAGCATTCCATTCTGTGCGGAAAGTTTTTAAGCTTAAGTTTTTCAGCAAGATATGCCCCGATTTCGTTAAAGTTTTCATTAATTTTAACCATTTTTTTGATTTTTGCATTATCAAGAACAACACGCGCATTTTTATCTGCAAGCATCTGTAATTCTTTTCCCTGGGCAGATTTTCCGTAGCTTATTTTTACTTTTTTACCTGAAATTATATTGAGCCATTCCTCATACAGAGCTTTTTCTCCGACAGCCTCCAGCTCGTTTGAAACTATTCTGTCCGGGAATTCAAGGGAGAGAGTATTATAGTATTCTTTAAAGAATGTTGCAAAAAATTCAGCACGCTCATCGGTTTCCACATCATACACAAAATCTTTTTTATCAATGAGCCTGCCTTCTCTTATCATAAGAATTACAATAGCAAATATACCGTCCTCGGAAAGCATCGAAATTACATCTTCATTCAGCTTGGTATTTTCATAAACAACTTTTTGTTTTTCAAGAGTCTTTTTCAAATCCATATAGCTGTCGCGAAGCCTTGCCGCTTTTTCATACTGCTCGGAATCTGCATATTTTTGCATTTGCTCCTGAAGCTGTTTTACCAATTCGGATTGTTTTCCTGATAAAAATAACTCCGCCTGCTTAACCAGATTTTTGTATTCTTCACTTGTTACAAGATTTTGGCAAGGCGCCATGCAGCGGCCTATTTGATAATAAAGACAGGGTCTGTCCTTAAATTTAGGAGTTTTGCACTGTTTTAATGGGAAAATCTTCTTCAAAAAGTCCAATGTGGAATACATTGCCCTGACATCAGTATAAGGGCCGTAATATCTTCCCTTTTCAGGATTTATGTTTTTCTTGCGCACAACAAGAATTCGCGGGAAATCTTCATCTGTCACAAGGAAATAAGGATATTTTTTGTCATCTTTAAGAAGAATATTGTAACGCGGCTTATGCTTTTTTATAAGGTGGCTTTCTAAAATGAGCGCCTCAACTTCGGTGTTTGTTATTATGTATTCCATACGCTCAATCTGCGACACAAGAACCTGAACTTTAACACTGTCATGGTGTTTTTTATTGAAATAACTCATGACACGGCGTTTTAAAATTTTGGCCTTACCAACATAAATAATCTCCCCGTCTTTATTGTAGTATATATAACACCCGGGAAGAGAAGGAAGGAGTTTTAGAGTTTGTTTAAGGTTTTCATTCATAGTTATATTATATCATAATGTTAAAACTTATTTATCTCATAAAAATTTCATTTGTGTATTTTTGTTAACAAGCGCAAAATAGCTGATACCTTAATATTTTCACAAAAATTACACGCAATATATTAATAATATTTCCGTTAATTGTAGACAAATTTATCTTTATAGTATATAATCAAACCGGAATTAAGAAGCATATGGAAAATAAAACTATTAGTAAAAAAATCAGCAGCTACAACAAAATAACAGAACTGCTGGTAAAAGAAAATGATTATCTTCATATTATGAAAGGATACTGCGAAAACTCAATGAATGAATCAGAAGCCGCAGCACGCATTCTGCTTATTCTTGAAACAGTATGCACAATCCATGAAGAACTGTATGACAAGATAGACGACTTAATTATTGAAACTGGGCTATAGATGACCTGAGATAACGCGGTCAATCTGCGCCAAATCCTTAATTATTTCAATATCTTTAAAACCGTTTTCTTTCATAATACAAGCCACTTTGCCGGCTTGATTTATGCCGAGTTCAAAAAGCAAATAACCTTTATCGGTTAAAATATCCCGCGAACCGGAAATTATACTGCGGTAAAAAGTCAAACCTTCGTTGTCGTCAGTATAAAGCGCTGTATCCGGTTCAAATAAAACTTCTTTTTGTATCTCGGCTTTTTCTTTCTTAGGTATATATGGCGGATTAGATATAATAATATCAAACTTCTCCCCGGGTTTTACATTAGAATAAATGTCTGATTTTCTAAAAATTGCCTTATTAAACAAATTTAATCTTGAAGCGTTATCCAGTGCGGTATTAAGGGCATCCGTTGATATATCAAGCCCGATAATCTGGCAGTCAGTGTATTTTGCAACCATACAGGCTATACACCCGCTTCCTGTTCCGACATCCAGGGCAGTTTTGAAATGTTTTTCATTAATAATTTCAATTGCTTTTCTGACAAGAATTTCCGTTTCATCCCGCGGAATAAGCACAGAAGGATTTACTATAAACTTTTCTCCCATAAAATCCGCAAATCCTATAATATGCTGTATAGGTTCACGTGTTTTGGCTCTGTGCAGAGCCTTTTCTTTTACAATTTCTAGTTTTGAAGAGTCAAGCTTCTTCCCCATTATGATATCTTTTACGCCATAGCCGCAAAAGCGTTCTATCAAGAGCTTCACTTCAATATTGGCCTCATTTTGCTCTATGCCGGCATCTGTTAGTATTTTAACTATTTCCTGAATTGTCGTCATATTATAATCCTGTATTCTGATAAACTTTTAACTCTTCTATCAGTTCAAAAATTGAAATAATTTCGTTTAAAAATACCGTAAACTGTCTTGTATCACCAACAGGTTTATTCAAATCCCCCAACGAGAACAAATCTCTGTTTGACGGAATTGCAAGGAGCAATTTATTTGCTAAAAAACTACAGCTTATAGTACGGGCACTGAATGCTTTTTGAATATTTTTATACCTCTGCATAAATGCCGTAGTCAAAAGATAACGAGCTTCAATCTGGTCAGTTGAACTTACGTAGAACATTTTTGAGAATTCCGGGTCTTCAAGCTTTACTTCCTTATAAGGACCAAGATTAATCAATCCTTTTTCGCGGACTATTGTATGCCCGGTGAAATTTTTCGGAATTTCAATGGAAATGAAAACTCCTTTAAATTCTACATGTTTATGTCTGCGTCCTTTGGAATCTCTTGTTATGTAAAAGAGTTCTTTTTCGGAAATTCTGATAGGAACATTTTTGTATGAACCGATAAAATTATCATCAGTTTTGCTTTCGTCAAAGCTGGTATAAAGCTTTGACATTTTTATTTCTTCATCAAAAACTACAAAATCAGGCATCCAGCGGAAATTACCGAAAGCTTGCATTAAAAACGGCATAACTGCAAGCTTCAAGCCGCGCTCAAAATTCTTTTTAAAATATTTATAAACACAAAGCGCCGGAATAAATCCCACTATAAGAGTAAACATCAGAGTAATCATCAAGTCCTCGGAAGCGGTACTGGCGCCGACAGCAAAAAAGCAAAATATAAATACTAAAATGTATACAATAATTGAAACGGTTATTGCGGTTCTTTTTGTTTCTACACGCTCTTTGTCCAAATTTTGAAGCAGCGGTACAACTTTACTATGGAATATTTTTGTAAAATCCATTCTAAACTTATTTATATCTTTATTTTGTGCCATTATATAAAACCCTTATTTTAAACATACAAATATTTTACATAAATTAAACAATTGAAAAACATACATAAAAAGGATTTTTCACCGGTTCCTTTTGCAAGAATGACTTTTACATAACCCATGTTATCTGCCTCTATCGAACATATACATAGGGTTATGTAATTTTATATGTTCATTTTCTCTTTTTAATTGCGAAGTAAAAAGAGAAAACGAACCAAAAGAGAAAAACACGCAATAGTTTTCTGCGCTGCCTACGGCATCGCTTTGATTAAATGGACGTTCATTCCGTTTGCTTTGCAAACGAAATCGTTAAGCGCTGCTAAGGACAACGCAGCGCATTTACTCCTTCCCCTACTTGGG
>CALUUU010000011.1 GCA_944324035.1 Candidatus Gastranaerophilales bacterium | reverse complement strand
TACATCCAGTTCTTTTTCTTTGTTCGGTCTTACATAAACATTTGGAGTGTTGTCGTAACTGTCCTGTCTGTACTTTGAAAGAGCTTCCAGAACAGCCATTTTCTCCTTAGATAAGTTTGATCTTCTAATTGTTGAACTTTTCATTATTACCTCACAACCCTAATAAATTGTTCTTACCGGTATGGTATCATGAGTATTATTATTAATCAAGTTAAATGTTAAGTTTGTTCATATTTTTGACAAAATGTTGCAAGTGGTAAGGCTATCGGTTATAATTATATGTATGAGAATTCTTGGGATTGACCCCGGCATGGCAATTGTCGGGTATTCATTATTAGATTTTGACGGGAAAAACTATTCCCTTCTTGCTTCCGGCTCAATCCAAACCAAAAAGGGCAGTCGTGAATCATCAAGATTACTCGAAATTTTTCAAGATATGACAACAATTGTTGAAACCTACAAACCTGATTCTGCAGCCATTGAAAAACTATTCTTTGTACATAACCAAACAACTGTCATGCCTGTTGCGCATGCACGAGGCGTTATCTTGACAGTATTGGAACAATACAATATTCCAATCTACGAATACACTCCGATGGAAGTCAAAAAAACTCTCACAGGTTACGGCAGGGCGGATAAAAAAGAAGTTGAGCAGATGGTGAAATTTACACTCCAAACCGATAAACTGCCAAAACTTGATGATACCATTGATTCAATTGCCATTGCAATTTGTCACAGCCGTTCGCTTTAGTCCCTTTTTATATTTAAAAGCATTTCATTCGGAATAAACAAATCGCTTACACCAGCAGCCGCATTAACAAATACAAATTCCATATTTTCTCCGTAGCCAATATCCATATTAGCAAACGGAATTTTTAAATCTATAACTTTGCCGAATACACATTCAATATCTTTTGGATCTTCAAGAACCCACATGTTCCCCGGAATAGATTTTATCAATCTTACCAGCCGCATTTCTCCGTTTTTAACAGCCAGCTGCAATTCATTATGAAATTTCTGCTTTGTAATAGGAAGAATATTGTCTGTTTTATTAATCAGCCTTATCGGAGACAGGGAATGCTTCTTAGATGAATTTCTTGTATAAACATACATCTGGTATGTTCTGTCATTATTAAGCGAGTTTTGGTATACGTAATCATTCAAATAAAATCTTAGATAAAAATTATCTTTGTCATACCCAAAACAAATTCTGTCAAAAAATTTATTTTCTTTCAAGACCGGCCCGTCAGGGATTTCAATACATCCGGCGTTAAGCCAGGAATCATCCTCCAGCTTAATATCACCGTTTAACAACGGGCTGATTTCTCCCTTAGGGTATCTTGAAGGCTTTGTTATTACTGATGACAACGGAACATTCAGGTAATTCGGGCACTCTAAATCAAGATACAGATAAATATTTTTTAAATGTTCCCTGAAAAGATAATCAAAAATATTGTCGCGTCCGGAATCATTAGGTTCTCCATACCACCAGAACCAGTCACTGCCTTCGCAGATAAAAAGCTCCTTCCGTGCAAGCTCTATATTTGGATGAAGCGGATTTGCTTTGACAAATGTACAAAAATCATCACGCACATTTTTCAAATACTGCCAGGCAAGATTTTTTACTGGTTCATCAATCCACAATTTAAAATTTCTGTTTATCCATGAGCCGGATTTTATCTTTGGCAAAGTTTTATGATATTTTTCCCGGTCAAGATAGTCGCTTATCAAAACGGTTTCCAAAGACTCATCCTCTTCTATAAGCCTGTATAAAGTTTTAAGAAAAGTAATTCCGTCATCAGGATAATTTTCCCAGCAGTTTTCCCCGTCCATAGCAATAGTAAGCAAATGGTTTTCATCAGGAGAGGCCAAAAGTTTGCTTTGCATTACTTTTATCCGCTCATATAAGTCCCTTGCCGCAAGCTCTGAATCATAATTTGGATATTCAAAACTTATTAAATGTGATATCATTGCATTTCTGAATATCATCTTCAGACCGTTTTTATATTCATAAGATTTTAGAAGATGATACGGCTCCTCCAAATATCCTTTGAAATCTCTTACAAATTCAAAGTTTATTGAATTGGCTAAAATACCTTCATCTGAAATTGACCAGTCAAGCCCTGATTCCCTAAACAAATCCAACTCTTTCGGACTTACACAATGTTCAGAAGGCCACATACCGCGAGGACGTTTACCTATAAGTTCTTCAACTCTATCCAATGCAGATACAGTCTGTATTTTTGCGTCTAAACTCATTTTCAAATCAGACGGCAGTCCTTCTGTATTAGCAATTTTTATAGATTTAATATCAAGCAAAATAGGCAAAATAGGATGATAATAAGGACTTGTTGTAACTTCGACTTTGCCTTCAGCAACGTATCTGCGATAGCCTGGGATAATTCTTCTTATTATCTCTCTTTGGAGTTCTATTATCTTTTTCCTGTCTTTTAGTGTATAGTGTTTTCCTTTCTTAAACAGTTTTTTAAGTTCCGGATACTCCTCACGGTATGAAGGATCAAACCATACAAGATTAAATAACGCCATCAAATCCGAATATTCCTGATCACTAAATGCGGATATATCAACGTCCAGCATACTTTGGCGCTTTTGGAAAAGTTTGTTATACTGGGCATAAGGATAAATCATTGTTTTATAATTTGCATCAAAAAAATTATTTAAAATAAACTCTTTATCCTCATCGTTTAGTTCTTCAACAGGTGTAACAGTAAGCCTAGAATGCAAATCATGAGCCTCGTTTTCGCCGTAATCAATAAGGGTATCAAGCAAAACCGGCACAAGATTCACGTTAACTTTTATTTCTTTAAAATTATCCAGAATAGTTATCATATCAAGATAATCTTTAACTGCATGAAGCCTGCCCCATGCCATCAAATAATCACCATCAGGAGATAATTGGTAAACAGGCTGGTGCATATGCCAGTAGAATGCTATGGATAATTTTTTTGTTTGGCTCATCATAAGATTTTTATCTTAACTCCGCTGCCTTGATTATATCATTTAAAAATATATTTGTGAATAGCTTCCAGATACTCACGCGAACACTGCGTACTTGTATATTTTTTTACCGTACCCAATGAATTTGCACGAATTTCAGCTAATTTCTGCTCATCAAAGTTTTGAATTTTCTCTATTAAATTTCTTATGGATTGTATATCCGGACGCACGGTAAATCCGTTAATTCCGTTTTGAATTATACCGTCAATCCCGTCATTTTCCGTACAAACCGTAATACATCCGCTTGCCATTGCCTCAAGGTATACCATACCGAATGTTTCCCCCACACTCGGAAGGATAAATATATCATTTCCGCGCATATTCTCTAAAACTTTGCCGTTATCCAAACGGCCTGTGAATTTCACACTATTATCCAGTCTTTTCAACTTTTCTTTAAGTGCCCCGTCGCCTATTACAGTGAGTTCAACACCATCCATACCCTTTAAAGCAAGGATAAGTTTGTCAATATTCTTTCTTTTCTTAAAATTTGCACAGGTAACAATTTTGAGATTTTTTATATCTATTTTGTGAAAATCTGCGGTTATAAGATTTTCATCTATTCCTGAGGGTGCAACAAAGGTTTTACTTTCAAACTCCGGATATAGTTTTAAAAGCTTGTTTTTTAATACATATGAGCGGCACGCAATTGCTTTTGAATTTCTTAAGGCTTCTAAAAGTGCGGATTTAAAATAAAAACAGTACAAAGGATTAGTCAAAACCTCAATATCAGAATTGTGAACCCCGGCAACAAAAGGCAATCCCAGTTTATTTGCATATAAAATTCCAGACGGCATATGAGCAACAACCATATCAAACGATTTATCTAAAAAATCCCCTGTTTTATTTTTTATATTACCCCAAAACGGTGTTACATAATTCGCATTAAATACCTTCCCGTACAAACCTGTTTTATAATAAGGCTTTTTCCGGACAAAGGAATTGAGGAGGAAATTAGGTTTCAAAACCCGGACATCTTCTCCAAAACTCTCCCAATCCCGGACAAAATTATATAAAGTCCGCGGAGTTGTTTCTTCATATTCCAGAACCGGGTATAAATCTGTTATAAAAAGTATTTTCATATGCTTAATTTATCATATTTAATAACAAATCTCAAATCCCATAGAACTTATATAAAAAATTCCACCAAAAATTTTCAAAACTGCATCATCCGGAGCGAACAGCGGCAATGTGGTTGCCTGTCATACTGAGGGTTTTAGCCCGAAGTATCTTATAAGAAAAGAGATCCTTCGCTTTCGCTCAGGATGACAGCAAAACCCGTCATTGCTGTACATGACTGTGTCATTCTTCGCCGGTTTCATTCGTAAGAATGACGTTTCTTATAGTATAAGTGGATTTATTATATAAATCCCCCTAATATTAATTTATCTGATTGTTTAAATTTATCCCATTTTTTCTAAATCTTATAGTCATACCCAAAATTCTGAATTTGTGATAGTCCCATAATTCTTCATAAGAAAAAATCCTGTGATACCATTTAACAGTTAATTTTTTATAAATTTTTGAATCATTTTTAGCTATCTGGTTAAATCTTTTTTCTCCGGAAGATAAACTTCCATAGTGATAAATTGTACATCCGCATATTCTATAGTTCTGTTTTTTAAATTTTTTACAAAATGTGAATAACCAGCTGTCACCATACACTATTTTTATTTCTTCCGGAATTTTAAAGTAGCTGTCTTTATAGAAAAAAAGAGCTATGCCCCAATACCAATCCATATAGGAAGCCGGTTGTAAAAAAACTTCTTCTATTGGCGGTTGTCTATTAATATCTGTTATGGGTTCAATCAGACTGCCGTTCATGCCGATTATTCCCATACCAGGCCTCATCTTATTTGCAACAGCACCACAAAAATTTTCGGGAATTATAATATCATCATTTAATAATGCAACTATCTCATTTCTGGCTTTCTTTACCCCAAGATTCCAAGAGGGATTAACGTATAAATTTTTATCAGGAATAATTACATTAATCTTTGCAGAGTTACTGTTAATCCCTTTTAGGGAATTATCAATAACAATGATTTCATCTACAGAATTGTCTTTTTCAAGAGCATTAAGTAATTGTGTCAAAATTTTTATATTTTTCTGAAGAGTAGGTATTACAACTGTAATTTTTTTATCTCTCATATATTCACCCCTTTAATATAAAATTAAACTGTAATTAGAAGAATAAATACAGTGTAATTTAAACAAATATAAAATACAACTTTATTTATTAATAAAAATAAAGATATACTTTATAATATTAGAACATCATCTTTTCTATAATTGTTTGGATAGGATATCTTAAAAGGAATTTAATTTTGAATAATAGTAAAAAATTATTAGGAAAACGCCTAAAAGAACTAAGAAAAAGAAAAGGGTTGACACAAGAACAACTTGCAGAATTAGTGAACTTAGAACCTGCATCTATATGTAATATAGAAAATGGTTACAATTATCCGTCATTTCAAAATTTAGAAAAAATACTTGATATACTGCATACTTCTTTTATTGAAGTTTTTAACTTTGAACAGCACAAGGCAAAAACGGATTTACTTGAAGAAATAAATAATATGCTTCAATCACATCCTGAAAAAATTCAAGATACATATAAAATAGTAAAAGCTCTAATAGAATAACAAAAAAGCCTATGCTAATTGCATAGGCTTTTTAAAATTATTTATGAAAATCAAACTACTTGATTTCAACAGAAGCACCAGCAGCTTCAAGTTGTTTCTTGATAGCTTCAGCATCTTCTTTTTTGATACCTTCTTTAACTGGTTTTGGAGCGCCGTCAACCAAGTCTTTTGCTTCTTTCAAACCAAGACCTGTGATAGCACGAACTTCTTTCAATACAGCAATTTTGTTAGCACCGGCAGAAGCCAAAATTACGCTTACTTCAGAAGCTTCTTCTGCTGCAGGAGCTGCTGCACCGGCTGCAGGAGCTGCTGCTACTGCTACAGGAGCTGCTGCTGATACGCCGAATTTTTCTTCCATAGCTTTTACTAATTCAGCTGCTTCCAATAAAGTCAATTTTTCAATTGATTCTAAAATAGTTTCTACATTACTCATTATTTTTCTCCTTTTAATTTTTTTTGTACTTAAATTATAAATTTAAACTGCAAAACTGTAATTATGCAGCTTCTTTCTGATCTCTGACAGCGGCCATTGCTCTTGTAAGAGATGCCATAACTGCATTGATACCAAGTGTAATTCCTGTAGCAGGGGAATTGATTGAACCAAGCATTTTTGCATAAAGTTCTTCTTTTGAAGGAAGATTTGCCAATGCTTTAGCTTCATCAGCTGACAGCAATTTACCATCAAGCACTGCACCGAGAATTTCACCTTTTTTAGATGTTTTAATAAAATTAGATACAACTTTAGCAGGGCTGACCTGATCATCAAAACCAAACGCAATAGCGATAGGGCCTTTCATCAAATCAGACATTGCTTCGTAATCAGTACCTTTGATAGCAACTTTTGTTAAAGTATTTTTAGTTACCATGTAGTCGCCGCCTTCTTTTTGAAGTTCGCGTCTTAGTTTTGTAATTTCTTCAACAGAGTAACCTTTATATTCAGTAACAACTGCTACCTGAGCTTTTTCGATTTTTGATTTAATTGCATCTATTTTTTCTGATTTAAATGCTTTTGTTGCCATTTTTGCTCCTTTAATGTAACTCGTTTGAAATTTTCATTTCGTTTTTATCGACCTTTTGTGTGTCTGAATATAAAAAATTTTGCAATTCATATATTCAGAACCGCAAAATATTACACACGCATAAATTTACATTTCGACTTGTGTAACCTCGATTAGCCATCTTTTCAGATATTTAATGAAACCGAACCGGATTTGGTTTTGACCGGGGATTTTATTTAATGTATTATACTACACCCGGCCGCCTTACCAGCCCGACCCCAGCTAATTGTCTGCGGTCTACAAAATAATCTTATCAAAGATAAATGAAAAAAGTCAACCTTTATTTTAACTTTTCTTAAAAATTTTAACTTTTTTTCACTAATGAATAAATAGTTTCTTCAACATTTTCTATATCATATCTGCCTTTTACATTGACATTGAACTTAGGTTCTTTAACCAATTCATAACGATTTTTAAAATTACCGTAACATAATGCATCAGAACCTAAATTTAAATCAAGCAGAGGCTTTATTGAAGCAAAGACTTTTTTATTTGATGTTAATGGTTTATAAGTTTCTACTGCAAGACGCGCCTTCAAAATTACTTTTTGGGCTTTACATTCTTTTTTAAGTCTGCTTATTGTTTCTTGTACTGTACTTAAAACAGGATCAATTGTATCAAATTTGGAAGAAAGAATCAAAAGAGCCTTACCTTCACGCATCAGCTTTATACCAGAAATTTTCTGCACTACTGCAACAAATTTTGCATTTACTTCTGCTTCAACCTTCTCCAAATCTATTTTATCTTCGCCAAATATTTGAAGAGAATCCGCTACAAGAGGAGATGTCTTAAAAAGTACCCCAAGCATATAGTTGCTGCATGAAATTATACTTCTGTGAAGCTCATTGCTCAGTTCTTTATTAAATTGGTCTTCAACTTTAGCTTTTTCTTCAACAA
Organism: Candidatus Gastranaerophilales bacterium; assembly: GCA_944324035.1. Classification (GTDB taxonomy): domain Bacteria; phylum Cyanobacteriota; class Vampirovibrionia; order Gastranaerophilales; family Gastranaerophilaceae; genus UBA1221. The sequence goes on along the minus strand of CALUUU010000011.1, from coordinate 14,531 downwards.
TTTTCTTATCAAGCTGTTCATCATAAACTTTGAAAGCAGCTTTTAATTGTGCGGCAATAAAGGCCAAAATAATATCCAGCACAATAAACACAACAAGTTCGCCGTCAATTTCCGGCTGAGCCGCTTTTATTGTATCCTTAAAGAAAAATTGTACGACACTTTTTGCAAACAGAACAAGCGGTTTTAGAAAATCCAGTGAATTGTTATGCAGCAATTGAAGAAATGCATATGTTGAAAGGAGCAATATCAATATAACCAGTATTATCTGGATTAGCATCATTATATTTGCACCGATTTTACATAAAATTTTAAGCCTTTTAAGGTTTTTTATAATATCCATACAATTTATCCTTTTAATTCAATATTATCTATCAATCTTACACTTTCAACCCGTAGTGCAATAAACACCACTGTGTCATCATCCGCAGTTATTTTTTCTTCCAGAGTATCCTTATCTCTAAATTCCAGATATTCCAGTGAATGATTATCGTTTAAAAATGAGTAAGCTGTTTCATACAGAGCTTTTACATCTTTAATTCCTTTATTATAACATAATTTTATGTTTTTCAAAATCCTGCTCAACACAAGAGCTTCTTTTTTCCCGTTTTCAGAAAGATATTTGTTTCTTGAACTCAATGCCAGTCCGCTTTCTTCCCTTACTATAGGACACGGAATAATTTCAACAGGAATATTTAAATCCTTAACCATTTTTTTAAGAATTATTAACTGCTGCATATCTTTTTTGCCGAAAAATGCAAAATCAGGCTGAACAATATTAAACAACTTATTTACAACAGTACAAACCCCGTCAAAATGGCCTACACGCGATTTTCCGCATAATTTGTTTGTATAGAAAAACGGCGGAATAACATATGTCAAAAAATCATTTGATAAAATATGGCCTTCGCCGTACATTTCTTTTGGACTCGGTGCAAATACTATATCTACCCCTGCTTCTGCGCATAATTTTTCATCAGCATCAAGAGTTCTCGGGTATTTGTCCAAATCTTCGCCCAGACAAAACTGTATCGGGTTTACAAATACAGAAACCACTGTTCTGTCACATTTTTCCACACTTTTTTCAATTAAGCTTTTATGTCCGTTATGAAGCGCTCCCATTGTAGGAACAAGACCTATTGTCAAGCCTTCTTTTTTCCATTCTTTAATCTGTTCACGCACTTCTGCTATTGTATGTAATAACATTTTCATCTCTCTTTCTCTAAATTGATTTTATCATAAAATTTTAAAAATTATTTAATCTCTTTTAACTCAACTTTTATTGAAGAATTGTCATTCAAATTGCCTTTCATTCTCACCGTGAAATCTACTTCTTCATTCTTTTTTGCTTCTACCGGAGGAATTTTATTGAGTTTTTCCATATACATATCTTTTGTATATTCAGGTTTCAAAATGAAATTTGTAATCCAGGAAAGCGGCACAAACAAAATCTTTATATTTTTCTGTGCACTCCTGTTATATCTGCCCCATACTGTAATGTTTGCATCTTCACTTTTAATATCATAATTTCCTTCGGCAAAAAGAGATAGATATCTGTGTTTTGAATAAATTTCCGCATTGTAGAGCTTATGGTTATGAACATCAAATTCCCCGTACAAATTTGACTTTAAAGCTTTCATTTTATCAATGTCAACATTTATAATATCAGTAAGTTTAAATTTCAGGTTCTTTTTAATTTTTTTGTTCTTCTTTATTATAAATTCAGTACTTCCTATTTTTGACAAAGCCCCGTTTTCTATAAAGAATTCTGTGTGCGCGTCAAGTTTATTCAGACCGTCATAAGTCTTTAAATGCATCATAGCATTTGCCTGACCTTCTACCTGGTCTTTTAAATTTAGCAGCATGCCCGCTGCGTAGTTTGAATTAATATTCAGGGCAGAAAAATTGACATCCGCATTTTGTTCTTTTATATCATAAGTCCCTTTTGCATATAAAGTCCCGTCTGCAAAAGACGTTGCAGGCATAAGAACCGAGGCAATATCATTTTTCAAATTTCCGACAAGCCATATATCATTCAATACAATATTATTGTATTTTATTTCATCCACAATAATACTTCCATTCTCGACAAACCATTCTATGTCTTTTGTTTTTTGGGCAAATTCTTCGGCTTTTTCCTTGAAATTGGCTCCGGCAGGGGCTTTTGTTTTCAAAGACCGCCTTATTCGGTAATTTTTCAAATAGAGATGAATATCGTGCACTGTTATTTTATCTTCAAAAGAGTTTACCAAATCCGCATAACAAATATAAGGCGAATTTTCAAATGTTCCCTTTGCTGCCAAACCAAAATTCTCATCGGTTGCTTTTACAACAGCCTTTTCAACATAAAAAGACTTGTATTTGGAATCTTTCAATATAAACTTGCCCGTCAAAAGATTTTTAGCATATGAATACTTAAGATTACCGTTGAATATTCCGCCTTCAACATATCTGCCAAACGAACCTGTGACCGAAACCGGCGCATACCCGTTAGTCTTGCAGGTAATATAATCAAGAACAAGATGCCCGTTTTTTTGAACAAATAAACCGTTTCCAAGGATTATGTTATTAACTTTTCCGCCATCAACAAAAGAATAATCATAGGTTTTCAAAAACAGATTTACACCATGTTTAACCGTTCGAGCATAAAGCCTTCTGTCACGCTGCATTAGTCCTAAATCTATATTTTTATAATAAAGGTTTGAATTTTTCGGCAAATCTGCATTGTATTTGACTGTTACAACACGGTTTTTAATATGGTATTGAACATGAACAGGAACTTTTCCGCGAATACGATATTCAGGTGTATATTTGTCCGTAAATTTACGGCTCAAATCGGCTTTTACATTTCCCAGCACAACTCTTTTTTCCTTGGAAAACAAGTCCGTTATATACAAATCCGTATACACATCTTCGTTCCCGAATTTACCTTTTGCCAGCGCATTTATTTTATCATCTGAAAATATAAAATCCGTATGAGGAAGCGTTACCGGGATATTAAATTTAACTGTTTTTGCGCTCAAATTCTTTGTAACTGCGTTTCCGAAAATTGACGAATTCACAAACCTTAAATTTATATCAGCCTTGCCTGAAAAATCATAAAAATTCTCAATAAAATTTTTCTTTTTGTCTTTCATTTTCATAAAAGATAAAAAATTTGCTTCCAAAATATCAACAGGCAGATTGTCACCTTTTAAAATAAAATCATACTTTTTTTCTTTATCAAACAGTTTTCCGTTTATATTTAACTTTGCATTTCCTATTGCAGCTTCAAGGTTATCGGCATACAATCCTTTATTATCAAATGATAAAACTCCTTTATTCCCGATAATAATTTTATCTTTCAAAGATTTTGTACTGATAACTGCATTAAAAACAGCCTCTTTTTTATCTTTTTGAGATGCCAGGTATAAATCTTTTACCTGTATATTTGTTCCTTCTTCAAGCAAAATATCAGCATTTAATAAAGAGATATCAGGGATTTTTTTATAGTCAATATTCAATTTCTTATTGGAAGTTCCTTTTTGAGGTTTAAATTTTGTTTTATCAAAGAAAACATCCCCGACTATTACTCTGCAAGGCTTTAGTCTTAAAGGCGCAATGCATACATAAACATCCACGCCTCTCAAAAATTCATCAACTCTGATATTTTTAAGCTCTAATTCAGCGGATAAATTCGGATAAGTTTTAAGTGTAAATCCGTCAAATTCCAGATTATACTTTGTCTTGCTATAAACAAATTCCTGAATTTTAGAGTTAAATGTTTTTGACACAGCTGCTTTTGGCAACACAAATAAAAATGCGAAATAAAAAATTGCAAATAAGCTTAAAACCAAAAAAGTTGTTAATAAAAGTATTTTTCTTAAAATTTGCATTACTAACTAAAAATTTCTTCTTCCGAAGGGAATTTTCCTGTTTTTACATCTTCATTAAATCTTTTTGCGCATTCCAGAATAAGTGAACCCATATCGCCGTATTTTCTTGCAAACTTTGGCTTAAATTCCGGGAATTTCCCGAACACATCGTCACTTACCAGAACCTGTGCATCGCAATACCTGCCGGCACCACACGAAATTGTAGGAATTGATAAATTTTCAGTAATATATTTTGCGGCATCCTCCGGCACCATTTCCAAAACAAGAGAAAATGCTCCGGCATCCTCCAGGCGTTTTGCCTGTTTTAAAATTTCATCTGCAGCCTCTTGTGTTTTTCCCTGAATTTTATAACCGCCCAATGCATTCAAGAATTGCGGAGTAAAACCCAAATGGCTCATTACAGGAATTCCGACCTGGCTGAGGCGTTCGACAACAGATACAATATAATCCCCGCCGCCTTCTATTTTAACGGCATTTGCCCCGAACTTTATCATCTGACCGCAATTTTTAACAGCATCCTCTACACACGTATGATAGCTTAGAAACGGCATATCCGTCACAACCATAGCATGAGAAACACCTCTTGCAACAGCTTTTGTAAAAATCCCCATTTCTTCTACGCCTATTTCATTAGTTGTCGAATATCCAAGGGCAACCATAGCCAGGCTGTCGCCAATAAGAACCACATCAACGCCGGCTTCATCAATATATTTTGCAGTGTAACAGTCATATGCTGTCAATACGGAAAATTTTTCATTTTGCTGCTTATATTTTTTTAATGTATTTACGGTAATTTTTTTAACCATAAGCAAAAAACCTTTTTATTAATGTTTTGCAAAGATGGAAGGTTTTTCAACCTTTTGGGATTTTCTGTACCAATAATATATAGCTCTTGCAACCCTGTGTGAACTATGACGGACAAGTCCTTCTTTGCTGTCTTCAATCAATTTTTTAGAGAATATTCTTACGCCGAGGCGTTTTATATTATCCGTATCAACCTTTACCGGATAAGAATGTGCCATTCTGTATTTATCTGCAAGATTTGACGGAATAAAATCGTTTACAAGAACAGTGTCAACAATTTTTCTGCTGTTTGCATGTTTCATTAAAGCCTGAATATGGTCAGATACAGTGTACCCGTCAGTTTCCCCCGGCTGTGTCATTATATTGCAGACATAAATTTTCTTTGCATCAGAAAGCGCAACTTCCTTCGCAATCTCTTCGATTAAAAGGTTTGGAATAACGCTTGTATACAAACTGCCAGGCCCCAAAATTATTAAATCCGCATTTTTTATTGCAACAATTACTTCTTCAAGCGCCTTACAAGTTTTCGGGTCAGTAAACAGCCTTTTAATTTTGCCGTGTGCTTCCGGAATATTAGATTCTCCATGGATTATTCTGCCGTCTTCCATTTCTGCAACAAGTTTCATATCATCCAGAGTAGAAGGCAAAACTCTTCCGCGGATAGATAAAACATTTGAAGATTCTTTTACCGCACGAACCATATCGCCTGTGATTGCGCAAAGCGCAGTCAGGAATAAATTTCCGAAACTGTGTCCTTCAAGCCCTTCGCCGGATTTAAAACGGTATTGAAAAAGTTTGGTTACAAGGTCTTCATCATCAGCCAAAGCCGCAATACAGTTTCTAATATCTCCTGGAGGGAGGACTCCCATTTCTTCCCTTAAACGGCCTGAACTTCCGCCGTCATCACCGACTGTCACAACAGCAGTTATATTATTTGTGATGTGCTTAATCCCTTTCAATAACATGGAAAGCCCAGTTCCGCCGCCTATTGCAACAATTTTAGGGCCTCTGTTAAGTTTTCTTCTTCTATACAAGGCTTCAAGCATAGTTTCATTTTCTCTGCCGTTTTTAATATCAAGCATAGAAAGGTTTGTCTTTTGCCAGCCTTTAAAAAATATTGCAGCACCGAACATTACAAATGCAAATGCTATCCATTCGGTTGAAACTTTTGAAGCGAATTTTTTAATAAATTCCATTATATAAAAAATAGGGCGGACATCACTCAGGATAAGCAAACCGAGAGCTATAAAAACCGCACCTACAAAAATCAATACAAACCATCTTTTTATTTGCAATCCCGGCAAAAGCCAGCCGGCATCTTTGGGCATTTTCATATTATCTGTAAATCTTTTCATTATTTATATCCTATTCTATCCAGCCTGAACTGTATGCATTTTTATAATTTACCGGAACCGGTGTTATCAAATCTTTTGACTGTTTTATAAGAGCCTGTGCATTTGCAATCTTGTTTGAAAAATGGATAGTATCGGCAATTACCGGAGTCATACCGCCTGCGATATTATCTATCTGTGAAGTTGCAAGAAGATTTTTCAGACGATTAATTGATGCAAAAATATTTTCATTATCTTTTCTTGAAAAATCTATCGTTCCGTCAATGTTATAATTCTTTTCCAAGTGTACTTCCTGAGCTATCGGAATATTAACATATTCTCCGACTTTTGAAGTAACTTCACCGGCGGCACCGTAATACACAAGCCACTGCGAACATTTTTTAACAGCCCTTGCAATTGAACATGCAAAATTAAAATCTTCCGCCGCCTGCTGATACATAGCACCATGAGGCCTTACGTGTTCGATTTCGAGCTTATAAGTTTTTGCAAAAGACATCAAAGCGCCCACCTGATAAACCACAAGAGCTTCTATTTCATCCTCGCTTAATTCCATCTGGCGGTACCCGAATCCCTGAATATCGTGAAATCCGATATGAGCCCCTACAACAACATTTTTTTCTTTTGCTTTTAATAGAGCTTCTCTGATTGCCATAGGATCACCTGCGTGAAACCCGCATGATATATTAACTGAACTTGCATAATCAAGCAAAGAATATTCATTACTGTTTTTATATATTCCAAAGCTTTGCGCCAAATCAATATTGAAATCTATATTTTCAATTTTTCTTCTTTCATAAGTCTGCTGCATAATAGTTTTCTCTCAAAACACTTGTAATTACAAAATAAATTATACTTCCAAAATAAATTAATGGAAGTTTCTTTACATAAAATTTACTTTTGTAAAAAGTGAAAGAGCTGCAAATATTTTACCGGTCTGCTGAAGCTTTTTTTATTATGTGAATCATCAAAAATAACAGAGCCGCTACATAAAAAAAAGAGTCCAAAATGGACTCGTGTTGGAATTAAGAATAGCTGGAAGTATGAAAAAGATTTAATTATATTTAACTTGCTACATACAAATTTTACAATTACCTGAATGGGTATAAATTTAAGCGCTCTGCCGCAGATGCTTTTTTGCGCAGTCAAACATAGCATTGACCAATGCCGCATTTGCATATATATTCATCCCGTTGGTTTCCAAAACCTGTTTAACGCGTTTTTCCCACATGTTATAAACTTCATCATTATTTAAATCCAAAACCTGCGCTATCATTGTAAGTTCTTTGTAGTCTATCGGTATCGGAAGGCTTCCGCGTAAAATATCCACTATCTCCAGACGCTTCTTACGCGGAAATGCTTTTAATAAATTTATTACAGATATCTTCTTTTCTTTCATACGCTCTTTTAAGTATTCCACAAATTCGTCAATTATAAGCGGTTCCTGTGGAATTTTGTACTCCTCAAAACTTTCCGGTTCAATCTCCATAACCGTTGCAATCCTTTCTAAGGTCGTTCCGCGTGTAGAAAACGGTATTGTGTTGTCTATAAGATTATAAACATAAGAAAGCGTAACACCTATCATTTCCGCAAAATCTTTCTTGTGAAGATTGTTTTTCTCTAAAAATTTCGCAACTTTTTCTGAACTTTTTTCCTGAATTATTGGTTTTTCTTTAGATTTCATTGTTCTTTCCTCATGTAATTTGCATTTATAAAATAATTCCTATTTATCTTTTTGTTAAGCGCAAATATGGCAGGTCATGACGGTAATATTTATTTGAGTTAAAATGATAACAACAGGAGCATTAAACGTGAAACTTATTACAGGACTCGGAAATATCGGAGATAAATATTGTTTTACCCGTCATAACGCCGGATTTATGACTATTGACAGGTGGGCTTTGCAAGAAAATGTTTCTTTTAAGTCAGACTCTAAATTAAAGTGTTTTATTACTAAAGTTAAATATAATAATGAAGATATTCTATTGATTAAGCCGACAACATTTATGAACCTGTCAGGTGAAGCTGTGCGGGCAGTTTCTGATTATTATAAGATTTCTCCGGAAGATATTATTATTATCTATGATGATATCGCACTGGATTTCGGCAGAATAAGACTTCGCCCGAGCGGCTCCGACGGAGGGCATAACGGGATTAAATCAATAATTAAACATCTCGGTACAAATAAATTTGACCGCATTAAAATCGGTATCGGTCCTCAAATCGGACCTTCTGAAAATTATGTACTGCAAAACTTTCCAAAAACACAAATGGAAGATTTAAAGACTATTCTTGATAAATCTATAGATGCAGCAAAATATATCATTACAGACGGGATGCAAAAAGCCCAGAATAAGTTTAATTGAAATTAGTTCCTCCGGAATATGCATGAAAAATGCAAAATAAGTCGTCAACCAGAAATACAGTGAAAGTTTGCGTGTTTTCTCTTTCTTTGGTTGTTTCAAAGTATAGATTGAGGCATTTTTAAAACTCTAAATGTTTTTGGTAAAATTAATTAAATACAAATGTAAAAATATATTAATTTTTACGCAAAAGAGGCAATAAAAATTCTTCAGTTATTTTATTAAAACTGCTATGAAAATTTCACTTGGAATCTCAAATATAACATCTGCATCAAAAAATACAAATAACACAACCAGACATAGTATAAAAACTGAATCTTTGCCTAATGATATTTTTATTAAATCAACACGGCCCGGTAAAGTTTCATTTAGCGGACTGCCGCGCTTTGATGAACGATTTTCGCCATTCTGCAAAGATTTACACGAATACCTGGCGAAACAAACACCGCTTACTTATGATGATATTAGGAAAATTATTCATAAATATGTACCGGATATTGGGATAAACAGAATGTCCGAATTAAATAATAAGTCAAACGCGGTAGAAGCAACAGGAGCCTATTTTGAGAATTTACAGATATTTACCCCTGATGGGAAATGCCTGCAAGGTAGACAGGGAATTTATATTAACCTGCCGGGAACAAATAATATTGAAGACAGAATTAAATTTTCGGAATTTTTAGTGCACGAAATGACACACGTTCTGCAAGAAAATTCTTCAGACAGAATTCCGTTAAGTAAATGGATGAATGACTATTTACAAAATGCAAAAATGAACAGAGATAGTATTTTAACTTTACAATTAATGCCTAAAATATTTTCAATATTTGAATACAACGTAACTAAACCACTGTATACAGCTCTAAACAAGAGCAGCTATATGCCACTTCCGATTAATTCAGCAAGTAACGATACAGTGAATGAAATCTACAAAAATTCAACCAGAGTTCCTGCAAGCAGGTTTGCGGATATTATACTTTCTAAATGTGCAGAAAGAATTGGACTGCCAGAAGCCCCCTCTAATATAAAAAAAATAATAGAATACGCAAAATTAAAAACGGAATGTGAAAGAGAGGCTATAAGTAATGCAACAGCTTTTATCAAAAATGAACTCGGAATAAATTCTCCAACGGATCTTGATTTGCGCGTTAATTTATATGATATAGTCAAACAGCAGTTACAAAATATAATTACGCAAATATAAAATTTTAATTTTGCAGATTACTAATATACAATTATTGTCCTGATAAAGTCTGGGTACGTGTGATTTGATTATTCACATCTTAAAAACTTCCGACGGCTAAAGTTAGTATGTTTGGCTGGTCAAATGACATTGTATTGTATAAACAACTAACAGGACATTAAAATACAACAATCACCAATTTTTCAACTAAAAAAGAGAGTTTCAATTTTCTTGAAACCCTCTTATATCAAATGGTTGCGGGAGCTGGATTTGAACCAACGACCTTCGGGTTATGAGCCCGACGAGCTACCAGACTGCTCCATCCCGCGTTATTATATTTTCATTTTTTGATACTTGCCGCAGTCTGGTTCCCAGACTTACCTCTCGTCAAACAAGATATTTAGTCTTGTTTCCCTCGGCAGAGTATCCCGCGATAAATTCTCTTACACCCCATTATTAAACGCTAAAAAACAAAAATCAAGCCCCATGATTTTTTATTTAAAAAATAATTATTTTTATTATAACTAAAAAAGCAGCTTTTCAAATTAAAAGCTGCTTTTTGCGTACATAGTTTTTTAATTTATTAATTTAAAATGCTGCTACCGGTTTTTTCTGAGCTGTAGCTCCCGGAATTGACTGCCAGTTAGCGGCCATTATTTTCTTAAATGATTTCAAAGCTGTATCTTCCAGTTCACCAAGTTCTTCAGCTTCCATAATCAGTTCTCTTAAAGGCAGAAGGGCTCTTTGATCGCGAAGGACACCCAAAGCAGCTGCAGCACCGGCTCTTACAAGTTCATTCTCATTACGGTTTTTCATTACGTCAATTAATGCAGGAACTGCTTTTGTATCATTAAGTTTACCCAAAGAGGTAACTGCATAAATTCTGACGTTAACCCATTCGTCATACAACATATTTATAACTTTATCAACAGCTTTTTTATTGCCGATTTCACCTAAAGCTCTTGTTGCATCACATCTCACATTAACTTTTTCATGATCCAGCGAGGCAATTAAAGCATCAGTTGCAACATCACCAATCTCAATTAAAGCATCGGTAGCAGTAATACATACCTGAGGATTTTCATCGTTCAAAGCTTCTACAAGAGGTTCTACTACAATTGCACCGCCTAAACGACCCAATGCACGCGCTGCTCTGACTCGAACATCAACGTTACGGTCTTCTCTCAAAGACTCAATCAGGTGTACTGTAGCTTTTGAATCTCCCAGTTCACCCAATGCACGCGCTGCATATAAACGTACGGAACCGTTCTTATCATGTTTTAAAACGTCAATTAATGGTTCTACAGCTTTTGAATCACCCATTTCGCCAAGTATTCTTGCTGCATTATACCTAACTTTTTCAGAATTACTCGTTTTTAAATCTGTCAACAACTCGTCAAATGTTTTCTTTACTTGTTTTTTCTTACTGTTCACACTAATTGTCATTTACATTCCTCCGACACATTATAAATTTTCACACCCACACTCATATATAAAGTTTTTTGTGTGAAAATTATTGCCTTTTTTACTTTTATATATTAACTAATTGTAACAATGTTTTCGTAACCTTTTACTGTAAATCTGTTTAATTTATTTGACTGCCTTGCATATAAGGGGTTTGGCAACCATCCATAAAGGGTATTACACACACTTTATATTTTTATATTAACACATGTTTTATATTATTACATGGGTAATATGTATTATTTGAATAATTTTTGCGATTGTTTTTTTAATATAATGTTAAATTCAATTATATGCCCGCAGCTTTTGTAATATAACTTAATAAAACCTACTTACTATTGATAGTAATAATAAATTCACTGCCTTTGCCAACATCACTGTTTACAATAATTTTGCCCCCGTGTTTCTCTATGATTTTTGAACAAATAGCAAGCCCAAGTCCTGTACCGATTCCTACACCTTTCGTTGTATAACCGGCTGTAAAAATTTTCGGGATTTCTTCTTCAGGAATTCCTTTTCCGGTGTCTTTTATGCTCACAGTCAAAGTTTCGCCCTGATAACTTGTTGAAATTTTTATTGTACCTTTTCCTTCAATTGCTTGACAGGCATTAATCAAAATATTCGTAAAAACCTGATTAAGCATATTCGGGTAACACTTGATGAGGGGCAGCTTTCCATAGTTTTTCACTATTTCAATTCTGTTTTTTGTTTCGTGCCTAATCAGATCCAGTGTTAAATCCAGTTCCTTATTAATATCCGCTTCCTGCAATTCTGCTTCATCTAATCTGACAAACTTTTTCAAAGAATAGACCATCTTAGAAATTCTTTCAATTGCTTCGCTGTCAATCTGGTTGATTTCCTGCATTATATCTGCGATTTCAGCATTTTCAATTTGCGGAATAAGTTTTGCCAAAAGCCCGTTATTTGATTTGATTGAAGCGACCGGAGTATTAATTTCATGTGCGACACCTGCAACAAGCTGGCCTAAGGATGCCATTTTCTCAGAGTTAATTAACTGCAGCTGGGTTTCTTTTAACTCTTTCATAGCCTGTTTTAATTCCTTTACAGTCCGGATGTTCTTCTGATAAAGTTCCGCTCTTATAATTGCGTTGCCCAACTGGAAAGATATCGCTTCCAAAATTTCCAGTTCTTCATTCATTTCACGCTTTTTATAATTAAGTAAAACTACTACGCCGACAAGTTTTTGGAGATGAAAAATAGGAACCACAACACGCATTATCGGTTGTTTAAAAGGTTTTGCATCAACATATTCTTTCATTACATGTTTTACTGATATTTCTTTATTCTGAATTGTTGTGAAAGTTTGATTATCAAAGGATATCAGCTCATTTTTCGGGAAGCTGTTTGTGCCGTAAATTTCTTCAATTTTAAATTTATTCCCGCAGCAAGAGGCATAATATGCTCTAAATGATCCGAACATTGAAGAGAGTTCTGATAATGCAGATTGAAGAATTTTCGATATATCCATTGATTCTCTTATTATATTTGAAACTTTGTTAATAAGTGCAATTCTTATTGCCTGTGATTGGGCTTTTTGTTTTATGTTTTGTAAGTTCTCATTTTCTTCTTTCAATTGTAAGCATTCGCGCCTCAATTTTTCATTTTTTTTCTTTTCGGAGTTAAGAAGATTTGTTGCGCTTACATCAGAAAAAAACAATATTGAGTAAATCCCTTTTTTTAGAACAGTCAAATCATAATAATAAATTTCTCCGTTGTTTTCCTGATAAGAAACACAAGCAAAAAAATCTTCTGCAGAATTCAGCGCATGCCAGATAGGAGAATAGTTTTCAAGATTTTCGCTATTCAGCGGACAGATATTAAAATTTGTATTATGTGAAAACTTCTTTAAATCAGTAAAGTTTTCAAACCAACGCTTAAAGGTGTAGTTTTGATAAACTACATCATATTTTTTATTAATTATAATTACCGCATCCCTGAATCTGTTAAATATATCAAACTTCTTCATATGCAATATTATACTACATAACTTTTATTTTGTGATATTTCAAGCCTCTGCTAATACGGTTATTAAGTTTTCCAATTGTTTCAAAGCTTCAGCCGGTAACCTATCCCTGCCTCCAAAAGCAGTATCACGGGATTTTACAAATTCAATTCTGTCATTTATTCTTGCTGTAAACTTTTCTAAATATTCTCTGTTATCAAAAGAAGCCTCAAACCCTTCAATATCCATAATTTCAATATTTTCAAATCTATTCCATGGGTGAAATAAAGCCCGCCCGTCAATAATAGCTTCAAGAATCTTAAATGTTAACACTGCCGGAATTTTTTTACCCATAAAATCACCGGTATTTAATATATAACAATCAACCCCGCTTTGTAATATTTGCTTAAAGCGTTCATAATCCAACCCCAAAGGATGAACTCTGAAAGGATTTGCATAAGGTTCAAAAACAAGAGAGTCAGGATCTACACCATCAGCAAGCCGTTCTGCCGCAGACCTTTTTGTAGCAAGTGTCGCACCCATTACAGAACCCAGTTCAGCACCATTCAACTTCAACACCGGAGGAATGGTAAAATCCTTCATAAGCCAAAATATTCCGTTCAAAGGTTCATTAATCCTGTCAACCCTGTTAGAGGCCCATAGCTTTGATTTTACAGCACGGCCGTTACCGTTTCTTATATCCTGGGGAATTGATATTATACGGCCATCCTTTAATGCCATTGCGCCCTCATTTTGGTGGGTCAAAATGTACTTATTTGACTCATGACCTGCAGGATAATCTGCAGTTTTATCAAAATAGGCCGGTTCAAGAGCTATCGTAAACTTTTTATCCAGATTTATTATAAAAGCGTCATCGTGAAGTATAGTTGTATCATATTTACCATCATGTTTTGCATGGGTAATAGTGGACTTGCCGGAACCGGAAAGCCCGAATACAGCAAGCTGATACGATTTTTTATTATCTGTTTTGCAGCTTTTCATTCCGCCGTGGCAGGATACGTAGCCGTTTCTTGCAGCAACTGCCCAGGCTAGCGTCAACGTTCCTTTTTTGTGTTCGCCGAAATATCTCATTCCAAGAATTGCCGCACAATTATGCAACGGATCAAAAAACGTCAAGCCGTAAGGAAAATCGGGGTGCTTCCAATCCGGATCAGAAAAAATATAAATATCAGGTTCATCCAAAATTTTTGATGAAGCATACATCTTTTCATACTCTTTTGTGACAGACTGAAAATTAAGCATCCAAGAATAAAGAGTATTTTCAAATCCTTGCGGGATAAGTAAATGAGCCTTTAGCATAAAATCTTTATCGAGCCCGATAATAGTTTCTGCCTTAAACATTGCCCTGTATCTTGTTTTATAAACAGCCTCTCTTATAACAGGCAGAAGTTTTTCGTAGTCGCAATCTGGTTCACCGGCAATTTTTCGTGCTGCAATACAGCGTCCGACGACTGCACCATCATTAAACAAAAGCTGATTTGCACCCTTCGGAAGCCCTGTTTTTTCAGGCTG